>NZ_CAXTXI010000005.1:0-196795 GCF_964248325.1 Agathobaculum sp. Marseille-P7918
GTCGCAACTCAACTTTAACCGATGTGGCCCTATCCTTCATCCCTTTTTTATTCAACTGTCCAAGATGTATTGTACTCTTACACTGTATGGTAATTATGGTTTTCTCCTGTCTCTGGCAATCCTTGACGGTTTGCTGTATAATAACAGAATAGACCTTCTCATAACGGGAAAGTGAAGTATCAGCCAAGGAGGAATCGCAGATGCAGGGCTATCTTTCCATCAGCGACTTTGCCAAGCTTCGCAATGTAAACCCCAAATCGCTGCGGTACTACGAGCGAATCGGCGCGCTGATTCCTGCCTATACCGACCCGGAGACGGGCTATCGGTATTATGCTTTGGAGCAGCTGGTGGAGATGGACATGATTCTCATGTGCCTGGAGCTGAACATCCCTCTACGGGACGCGGAGCAATACCGGAAGTCCGACCAGACATTGGATATCCGGCACCTGCTTCAAGATGGGCAACAAAAGGCTCTGGAGAAGCTTGCTCACCTCCGCAATACCATGCAGCAGATGGAGGAGGCACTCTGCCGAATCGAAGAAAATCAACGATATCAGGAGCAGGAGGGGGCTTATCGACGGCATCTGCGTCAGCGGCTTATTTTACGGGAACCTTTTACTCCCTCCGGTGGAGAGCTGGCGTTTAAGCAGAGCTCCACAAAAATCTTTCTCCGCGGGCAATCCCTGGGCTTGCTGCCCGCTTTTACCTTTCCCATCGGTTTGATTGCCCGGCGACAGGGAGGCCGTATTGATACTGATATCTTTCTGGAGGTTCTTCAGAAAAAAGATAATATTTCCAACCTGGAAGTACTGCCTGAAGGGGATTATCTGTGCCAGCAGAAACCTGCACAGGCACTGGAGCATGTCGATGCACTGATTTCGGAGTACTTCGTGCAGCATCCCAAGGCAAACCGGGTAATTATCACCAATTTGACTTCTGCCTACTTTGAGCTAAAGGGGCAATTACTGGAGTTACAGGAACAAATTTGACCAAAGAGGACGCTGAGAGTCTTTCTCCCAACGTCCTCTTTCTTTTGAGAATTTTTCGATCCTCCAAAATTCTTCTTGACCTTCTCATTGTGGGAAGGTTTATGATTGCATATGCGGGAATTCTCCCGCCGAATTGAAACCAAAATGGAGGAAGAGAGAACATGCAGGCGGAAAGAAATCCTCTTGGGTATGAGCCGATTGGAAAGCTGCTTGGCACCTTTGCCGTGCCCAGCATCATTTCGATGGTGGTCAGTACTCTGTATAATATTGTTGATCAGATTTTTATTGGCCGTGGCGTAGGCTATTTAGGAAACGGAGCAACCAATGTGATTCTGCCTCTGACTGTTATTGCTCTGGCCCTTGGCCTGATGATCGGTGACGGTACCACGGCCTACTTCAGTCTGTGTCTGGGGCAGGAGAATCGTCGGAGGGCCGCACAGGGTGTGGGCAATGCGATCACGCTGACGGTTGCAGTCAGTATTCTGCTGACCGTATTGTCTCTGGTATTTCTAAAGCCGCTCTGCGTCCTGTTCGGCGCCACCGACGCCACCATGTCCTATGCTCTGGAATATGGATTCATTATTGTATTAGGCTTTCCTTTTTACATGTTCAGTATGGGGTTTAACTCCATTATCCGTGCCGACGGAAGTCCGGTCTACGCCATGCTGTCCACGCTGAGCGGGGCTATTTTGAATACGATTCTGGACCCGGTTTTTATTTTTGTCTTTCACATGGGGGTAAGGGGAGCTGCCATTGCAACGGTTCTGGGGCAGGTCGTCTCCTGTGTTATGACCTTGCTTTATCTGAAAAGATTCCGGTGCATCACGCTGACGCCTGACTGTCTGCTCCCCCGATGGAAGCTGTGCGGCAGAGTGTGCAGCCTTGGAATTTCCAGCTTCTTTCTTCAGCTGGCAGCCACCATTGTGATTACCGTGATGAACAATGTGCTTGTCAAATATGGCGCGGCCTCCAAGTACGGCGCGGAAATTCCCATGACCACTCTGGGCATTACCATGAAGGTCAATCAAATCATTACCGGCATCGTCATTGGAATTTCCGTAGGCTCCCAGCCTATCATCGGGTATAATTATGGTGCCGGAAAGACAGCACGGGCGCAGAAAACCTACGTTTTGGCCATTGTCTGTTCCACAATCGTCATGGGGGCAGGCACGCTCCTGTTCCAGTTATTCCCTGACCTGATCGTCAGTATTTTTGGCTCGGAGTCTGATTTGTATCGTGAATTTGCGGTTAAAAGTCTGAAAATTTTCCTGCTTCTGATTCTCTTAAACGGATTCCAGCTGTGTACGGGTACTTTTTTTCAGGCAGTAGGGAAGCCGGTGCAGGCCACGTTGATTTCCCTGTCCCGGCAGGTACTTTTCCTGTTGCCGGCCCTGCTGATTCTGCCCCGCTTTTGGGGGGTGGAAGGCGCTCTGTGGGCCGGGCCGGTAGGGGATGCCTGCGCCTTTGTGCTGGCACTGGCCTTTGGTCTGGCAGAATGGAGAAAAACCAGCCGCAACATTCAGACAACGACATAATTTTTCTAGGGAGGTTTTTTCTTATGACACACCTATCGGATCCCATTACTATCCGGAACCTGACCTTGGCCAACCGTCTGGTGATGCCGCCCATGGCCACCGCAAAAGCGGACGAGAACGGCTATGTGACCGATGCAGTATGCGATTACTATCGGGAACGCGCAAAGTACAGCAAGATTGGCCTGATCATCACAGAACACAGCTATATCAACCTACAGGGGAAGGCCCATCCCGGTCAGACCTCCATGGCCTCCGACGATGTAATCCCTTCTATGCGGCGTTTAACTGACTGTATCCATCAGGAGGGAGTCAAAGTCTTTGCCCAACTCAGCCACGCGGGAGCGGCGGCACTGTCCAAGACCACCGGACAGCCTCCCGTAGGCCCCAGCCCAATCTACCACCCCAAGCAGCGGGAAGAGCTGCCTGCGGAGATGACCCTCCAGCAGATTCGGCAGGTTACCGAATGGTTTGCTCAGTCGGCCCTTCGGGCAAAGCAGGCAGGCTTTGACGGAGTAGAACTTCACTCTGCCCACGGCTATCTTCTCAATCAGTTTTTCTCTCCGCTGGCCAATCAGAGAACCGATGCCTACGGCCCTCAGTCGGTGGAAAACCGCATCCGATTCCATCGGGAGGTCATCGGGGCGGTACAGCAGGCTGTGGGCAACGACTTTCCCATCGCCCTGCGGCTGGGCGGCTGTGACTATGAAGCCGGAGGGAGTACCACCCAGGACTGCGTGGAGGCCTGTCGGCTGCTGGAACACAGCGGCGTGAATCTGTTCCATCTCACCGGCGGCATGAACGGTTTTATCCGTCCCGGACACGGGGAACCGGGGTATTTCCGGGATCTGTCTGTTCCCGTGAAGCAGGTGGTTCATATTCCTGTTCTTCTGACGGGAGGGGTTACCACCCCGGATCAGGCCGAGGCTCTTTTGGAAGAGGGCTGTGCAGACCTTATCGGTGTGGGCCGGGCGATCTTCAAAAATGCTCACTGGGCAGATTCCGTTTCATAATTCCCCATGTCCGACAGGGCGCTTGGGGTGTCGCAACTGCATTTTAGAAAAATAGGAAAAATGTGAGCATAAATGGTTGCGCAATCAAAGCAGCATCCCCTGCATCTAATGATGCAGGGGATGCTGCTTTGAAAGGATTGAAGGGGATAATAGGACGAAGGTATTATTTACGATATCGTTAGATTAGGTCAAATACTTTTTCAGAGTATTGCGAACCGCTCCGGTTTCGACAATCTCTTCGACAAACATCTGCTCGATCTTCTCACCAATTCCAGCCACATACAGATCACTGCCAAAAATGTTAACGTTGGACAGGATGGCCTTTAACTGGCCGCGATACGACTCCGGCTGACCCAGCTTGACATCTTGCAGCGCGGCCGTCAATTCTTCAGCCATCGGGTCGGGGGACAAATCAAAGGCATGGCCTTCGTCATCAACCGCCAGCAAATAGCGGCACCAGCCTGCAATAGCCAGCGGTATGGCCGTCAGCGAAGCTGCGGTTCCATTGCGAGCGATATATGCTTTGATGGTCTCACCAAAGCGAATCCCTACCTTTTGCGAGGTATCGGTTGCGATTCTCTGCGGGGAATCCGGCATAAACGGATTGGGGAAACGCTCGTGGATCACTTCCTGCAGAAAGTCCGTCGGGGACAGGATGCCGGGATTCGTTACGACCGGCATGCCTTCTACTAGGCCAATCCGTCGGATCAGCTCAGTCAATTCCGGATCTTTCATTTCATCTGCAATCAGATGATAACCAAGCAGGCAACCATAAACTGCCAGGGCAGTGTGCAGCGGATTGAGACAGGTGGTAACTTTCATACGCTCTACCATATTGACGGTATCGCGGTTAGTCATATATACGCCGGCTTTTTCCAGCGGTGGCCGACCGTTTGGGAAATGGTCCTCGATTACAAGATATTGCGCCTTTTCGGCATTGACAAAGGGCGCGATATAAGTCTTTTTAGAGGTGATGATCGGGTCCATCGCTTCCACACCGTTCTTTTTCAGTTCCTCACAAACGGAGTCTGCCGGGCGCGGTGTGATTTTGTCGATCATGGACCAGGGGAAGGAGACCTTGCTTTCGTCCTCCAGCCAAAGTAAAAATGCGGACGGAACAAAACTGCGTTTTACCCACTCTTCAGCTACGGTGATAATGCTGCTGCGCAGCTTTTCGCCGTTGTGCGAGCAATTATCCATGGAAACGATTGCGACAGGAATGCCGCCGGTCAGAAAACGTTCATACAGCAGTGCTGTAACAACCGCCATAGCGGAAACAGCATGTTGGGGACCGCGCTCCAAATCGGCTTGCACATAGCTGAAAAACGCGCCGGTAGCATCCTTAAGCGCATAACCCTTTTCGGTAATGGTGAACGAAACCATCTGCAGATCCGGATTGGTGAAAATCTCGACCAGCCGCGCCCAGTCTTTGTTCAGGGATGCCTGTGCCTTGAGGGCCTCGGTCAAAGAGCCGATGACACGTTTATCGGTAGTACCATCTGCGTTGAGCGTAACAGCCAGCACCAGATTATCATACGGCTTGTAGATCTTATCTACAATGTCAAAGTCGAACGTCTCTGCACAGGCGATGCCGCTTTCCATCAGACCCTGTGCAATCAGCTGGTCAGCAATCCCGCCAATGAACATGCGGAAGATGTTGCCGGCGCCAAAGTGGATCCAGCGGGGATTGCGGCGGCTGCTTTCCTGCAGCTGCTTGACATCATAGTTGGGCAGCGTGATGCCTGCCTGCTGCCATGCAGATGTGTCCTGTATGCCTGAAATCGTTAATTTCATTCGTTTCATCTCCTTATTCACAGGAATTGAGAAGGATTACTGTCGATTGCAGGACCGACAGTAATCAGTTGCACCTCGAATGGTATGCTGCTCAGCCGTTTTTTGCGGCCTTGTCGATCGCTTCCCAAAGCCCAAGCAGATAGTTGGCACCGATGGCACGATCGTACAGGCCGTAACCGGGCATGGCCACTTCGCCCCAGATCATACGGCCGTGATCCGGTCGGATGATGCCGTCGAAACCGGTGTCATACAGCGCTTTCATGATAGCATACATATCCATCGAACCGTCCGCAGACAGATGGGCAGCCTCTTCAAAATCGCGTTCGCTGTTATATTTCAGGTTGCGGACATGTGCAAAGGGAATGCGGCCCTTTGCCGCGCGAATGATATCGGGAATGTCATTGTTCGGGTTGGTGCCGAGTGAGCCGGTGCACAGCGTAATGCCATTATGCGGTTTATCCACGGTTTTCAGCAGACGCACGATCTGCTCCTTGTTGGTTACGATGCGCGGCAGACCAAAGATCGGCCATGCGGGGTCGTCCGGATGAATACCCATGCGAATGTCATATTTGGCGCACACATCTGCAATGGCCTCCAGAAAATATACCAGATTATCGAACAGCTTATTTTCGTCCACATCGGCATAGGCTTCAAACAGGGTCTTGAGCTTGTCCAGACGTTCCGGCTCCCAGCCGGGCATGGCAAAGCCGTTGGACATGCGCTCCATGGATTCGCGCATGTGTTCAGGATCGATCGTATCCACAATATCCTGATTGTAGGCAAGCACAGTAGCGCCATCCGGGCGAACACGTGCGAGATCGGTGCGCGTCCAGTCAAAGACCGGCATAAAATTATAGCAAACTACATGAATATCTGCCTGTCCGAGAACTTCGAGCGTATGGATATAATTTTCGATATGTTCGTCACGGCGGCTGGTGCCGATCTTGATGTCATCCGAGATGTTGACCGATTCAATGCCCATAATCGAAAGCCCTTGTTCCTCCACAATGCCCTTGAGCGCATTGACTTCGTCCGCAGTCCAGACCTCTCCGGCCTGCTTACCCATCAGGGTCGTTACCACGCCCTTGACGCCGGGTACCTGACGGATTTTATCGAGAGATACAGCGTCATAACCAGGGCCGTACCATCGTAATGTCATTTCCATATGTTCACATTCCTTTTTTGGTTTATTCAAATGTTAAGACGATCTTGCGAATAGAGGGATCGCGGCTATCCACGAAGTCGAAAGCCTTCTGCGCATCGGTAAAGTGAAACCGATGCGAAATACTGCCTGTCAGATCCAGCTTACCGGCCTCGATCAGATCGATCGCATGCTGGAACTTCTTGTTTTGCAGGCGGGAACCGCGGACATCCAGCTCCTTGGAGGTAATAGAGAACTGGTTGATCTCCACCGGCGCCAGCGAAAAGCCCATGGTGATAACGCGGCCGGCGTTGCCGGTTACGCGCAGCAGGGTTGGCAGCGAATCCTTGGTGCAGGCTGCATCGATGGATACCGTCGGACCGTATCCGTCCGTGAGCTCTCGAATGCGAGCATCAATATCCTCATTGAGAAGGTTGATAGCATACTGCGCGCCGTTTTCCAGCGCAGCCTGCAGCTTGTCGTCCACCACATCGGCAACGATAATTTTCGCGCCGGATAGACGGGCGATTTTGAGCAGGCTGCTGCCCAGCGCACCGCAGCCCATAATAAGCAGTGTATCCTCATCGGACAATTCCGCACGCGAGCAGCTCTGAATGGCAATGGTGGTTGGTTCGATCATAACGGCATCCTCATAGGAGAGCGATGCGGGAAGCAGATAGCAATCATGCTCGGGCACAGCCATATATTCGCGATAGCCGCCGTCGATATGTACGCCGCGTACTCGAAGGTTAGCGCATACGTTGCCGCGGTTTTTGCGGCAGGCATAACAAGTCCCGCAGTTTGTGACCTGATCAATGATAACGCGGTCGCCAACCTTCAAGCGGGTCACGCCCGCACCAATTTCGGTGACTTCGCCGACCATTTCATGGCCGATGACACGCGGATAGGTGGCAGCGGCATTCGTGCCGTGATAAATGCCAACATCAGACCCGCAGATACCGGCAGCCTGAATTTTGACCATAACATTGTTTTTTTCATCCAGCACAGGCATCGGCATGTCGATCAGCTTGAGCATATTGGGCTGGACAATTTGAACAGCTTTCATGTAATTCTCTTCTTTCCATCAATCGATTTTAACCTTGACGACTATCTTGCGAACGGGGGCTTCGTCGGTTTCAGCGTTGCACAGCGGGCGATGCGGCTCCATCGGCCATACCGCATAAAATTCGTTTGGGCCAATCCGAACATCGTACGTATCCTCGCACGTATAAAAGCCGATATCTTTTTCCGCGTCGTACGGGATATCTTCCGTAGGTAGCGGCGCCACTCCGCATCGCTCTGCGCCGTCAATCATATAGTGGATATCCATAAATTCCTTGTGGATTTCCATATCTGCACGGCTCCGGCTATGCGTGTTTGCAGTCATCACATGCGCAATCACTTCGTTGGGAATGATTTCGTGAGCGCCATCCTGTAAAGCGGCTGGGTCAGCGGTTTCTGCAAGAAATTGCAACGCTGCTCGGATATTCTCGTTATATCCGAAATAGCGTGCTGCATTTTGAATGTGATCTATAATCAAAATAATTCACCCCAGTCATTTGAATAGTAAATATGCCGCGAATGGATGCGGAAACAGAATATTCCGCACCCATTCGCAGCGATGCCGTATGGGAGGTTGCGGCATTGTTAGCTTTGATTCGGATGTTTCGCTCAGAGCGCCTTGATTTCTTCCCAGACAGAATCGTCTACAAAGATACCGTTGGCATCGTGGTCGCGATTAAACTGTACATAATCTTCGCCGGGAATCATAATGCCGGAAGAGTGCTCGGACAGTTCTGCGCTCTTGACATATTCGATTGCACGCGTGATGGTGTCCTGCATGTGCTCGGCAGAAGTGGTCTTCTTCGGATCGATCACGATCATGACCTGAGAACAGCCGCCGCAGCTGCCCTTGGTTTCCGCATTCAGATCAACTGCACCGACACCGTCCGTGAGGATGGAGCCAAGGATGTCCAGCATGAACGAGAAGCTCGAGCCCTTCCAGTAGCCGATCGGCAGGATGCGCATGGACTCTTCGATGGCACCCGGATCGTCAGTCAGGTTGCCGTCCTTGTCAAAACCGCCGGGGAAGGGCAGCTTCTTACCGGCCAGACGCGTTACCTGCAGCTTGCCGTATGCATACTGGGAGATTGCCATATCCAGCTGAATTGCAGGTCCGCCGTCCACGCCGGGAGTAGCCATGACAAACGGGTTGTTGCCAAGACGGCATTCCTTTGCACCCCAGGGTGGCATGCAGGCCTCGGTGTTGGTCCACATGATCGCAATATAGCCCTTGCGAGCGACATAAAGACCGTATGTGCCGCCGCGCATCCAGTGCGTCGTATTTTTCAGGCCGACCATACCGATGCCGTATTGATCTGCCATTTCCATCGCGCGGTCACAGCCATACAAAGCATTCAATATACCAGGCCCCATATTGCCGTTGTAAACCTTGATTGCGCCGCAGTCTTTTTCCAGAGTCGGTTCGGCATTAACATCTACCCAGCCCTTTTGGATATAGTCCACAAAGCGGGCAACACGGTTGGTGCCATGCGAGTAGATGCCGTCATAGGTGGATTCCGTGTGAACGCGAGCGCAGATTTCTGCCTTCTCTTCGCTCAGACCATACTTCATGAATACGCGCTTAATTTCATTTTTAATTTCATCAAATGACAGTCTCATAATTCATATCTCCTTTGTAATGACTGACGAAAAATAACTTATGCGGCTACGCCGTAAACAAGATTGGGGAGGAACAGCGAAATTTGTGGGAAAAACACCAGGATTAGAAGCAGGACAACGATGGAAACAATAAACGGTACGCTTTCCTTGGTGTAGGTTTCTACCGGACACTCCAGAATAGAGCAGGTTGTGTACATCGTAACGCCGACCGGCGGAGTCATGCCGCCCATGGTTACCAGAATCATATAAATGATGCCGAAGTGAACAGGATCAATACCATAAGCCTCGATGATTGGCAGGAAAATCGGGGTGAGTAGGAGTACGTTTGCAGTTGCCTCCATAAACATACCGGCAATAAATACAAATACCATAATGATGAGCAGGATGATTGTCGGATTGCTGGAAACTTGTACGATTGCACGGGCAAGTGTCTGCGGCAGCTGGCCGGTGACGATGGCATAGCCGAATGCATTCGAACAAACAATGATAAACATGATGACCGCGAGGTCGATTGCGGTTTGACGCAGGCATTCCATGAGCTTTTTGATGCTCAGCTCACGATATACAAATAGACCGATAAACAGTGCGTAGACTACGGCAAATGCGCCGGCTTCAGAGGGTGTGAACACGCCGAACCGGATACCCACAATCAGAATCACCGGGAACATCAGCGCCCAGATGTTTTCGATCAGGCCCTTCAGCACTTCTTTCAGGCTGGGGAAGTGATCGCTTTCCTTGCTGTAATTGCGTTTCTTGGAGATATACGATACAGAAAACATCAGGACGAGCGTCATCAGGATGCCCGGGATGATACCGGCCAGAAAAAGACGGCCGATAGACACTTCTCCGGTTACACCGTACAGAATCAGGCCGAGCGAAGGCGGAATGGTGGCCGTAATCAAGCCGCCCATCGCCAGAATACCAGCGGTAAAGCCTTTAGAGTAGCCTTTCTTGGCCATATCCGGACCGAGGATACGGCTTTCCATAGCGGCGTCGGCAGTGGCCGAACCCGAAATGCCACCCATCAGCAGCGATAGCAACACAGAGACCTGCGCAAGACCGCCGCGCATGTGACCGGTGACAAGCGTTGCAAAGCGAATCAAACGCGAAGTAATGCCGGTTTCATTCATCAGGTTGCCCGCGAGTACAAAGAACGGCACCGCCAGAAGAGAGAACGACTGCGTGCTGCTGACCAGCTTTTGAATGATGATTTCAAACGGAACGCCTTGCGTGAAGAAAAAGGCCAAAGCGGAGAGGCCGACGGTAAACGCTACAGGCATGCCGAGAGCTAACAATACGATGAATGTAATGCCCAAGTAGATCATGCGTTAGACACCCCTTCCGTCAGACTGCTGTAATCCTTGCGCACAAGGTTTCTGAGAAATTCAAATACTCGTTTCAGCGAGGTTATCAGCATCAGGCAGCAGCCGATCGGGCAGCTTACCGTTGCCCAGGAGTAGCTGATATACAGCGTATTATACTTGCGGGCTGCATTTACGATGGAAAGATTAAAACCGTAAACAATGCATATCACAAGAAATACTGTAATCAGGATGTAATTAAACAGAAGAATGGCGTTTTGTGCAGACAGAGAGAATCGCTTCACCAACATATCAACACCCATGTGTCTGTTCTGACGCATGGCCAAATCTGCACCGATAAAAGTTACCCACGCAAAGGTTAGCTGTGCCAGATCGGTCGAAACCGACATGTCGATTCCAAAGAAACGCAGCACAGCGGCTAAAAATACAGTTACAATCAGAAGCAGCAATCCAAAACAGACGAAGACAATTTCAATTTTAGAAAGCGCTCTTTCGAATTTGTTTAACATATCTCTTTCACCTCATTGTATCCCAATGTCGGAGTAAGGGAATCTTATTTGCCCATCTCTTTGTCGATTTGCGCCTTGATTTCAGAATAGCCCAGTTCGTCATAGACTGCATTGCATGCTTCTCGGAAGGCATCCACATCACAGTCCACCACTGTGATACCGCCTTCAATTAATCGATCCAGATATTCGTCATTTTGAGCAATAACCGAGTTCGAGGCGCTTAAGCCGGCTTCGTAGGAAGCATCCAGCAGAATCTGCTGATAATCTTCCGGAAGGTTTTCAAACCATTCTGCCGCAACAACTAACCCGGTCAGCAGCTGCTGATGGCCGGTAAACGACAGATAATCGGTAACTTCCTGAATGGAAGAGCCGACTGCAGCGGACAAATGCACCTCTACACCTTCGATGACCTGCTGCTGCAGAGCCTGATAGGATTCCGACCACGGCAGAACGGTAGTGTTTGCTCCCATTGCTTCCAGCGTTTTGGTTACTACTGCAGAACCGGAAGAACGAATACGCTGACCTTTCAAATCTGCGGGCTCGGTCACAGGTTTTTTTGTGAACAGTTCGCGCTCGCCTTGAAAATAGTTGAAGGACAAAATCTTGAATCCGATATCTTCCAGTTCGTCGCAAAGCGAACGGTAGGTCGGTGTCTCAAGCAACTCAAGCACCTCGTCGTAGTTCGATGCAATGTAGGGCGCCTGAAGCACACCAAATTCATACACATAGTTGCTCAGACGACCGGCATCGGTGATGATACCGGTGGAGTGACCAACGATTGCCTGTTCCAACACATCTTCGTCCGATCCTAATTGTGAACCGGAGTATATCTCGACCTGAATGCCATTGCTGGTTTTTTCTTCGACCTGTTTTTCAAACACATCGGTTAAAGCAATGAACAATGGATCCGTTTCGGTAAGCGATGTACCAATTCGCAAAATGTAAGGATCCTCTGCAGTGCCGGCCGGCTTCATTTCCGCGCATCCGGCTAACGATGCGCCGATGGCCAATGCCACGCCAATTGCCAAAATTCTTTTCATTTTCATGCCTCCTTTTCATGTAAGTTCATTATTTTTATTGGCAGTATTATACTAGCATGTTAACATGTCACTGTCACTTGACGTTTTTACTTAATTTATAAAAAATAATTTGTAGAGTTTGCCAAAGACATGTTTGGGCAAACTGAATCTTACTGCAAACAAGAAAAGTCGTACTCCGTACAGATACAGTAAATTGACTGTTTCAATTCGAATTTTGATGAATGCTTGAAAAATTGTACAATAAATGTTAACATGTTACTATACCACTATAATAGGCGAGGTGATGAAAATGTCGGCAAGACAGGTACAAAGAAGCACTGTGCTGGGTGAAGTGTATAAGACGCTCAAGACCGGTATTATGACATTGCAGCTCCCGCCGGGCACCACGATGAGCACGCAAGAAATGGCCGATCGGTTGAACGTCAGCCGGACACCGGTGCGGGAGGCTTTTTTGCGTTTGCAGGAAGAGGGGTTACTGGATGTTGTTCCGCAGCGCAATACCACAGTATCTCGCATTAGTCTGAAGCGGTTTGATGAGGAACGTTTCATTCGAGAGAGTTTGGAGGTAGCAGTGGTGGAGTATTTTATGCGCCTCTGCAAACCGGAACATCTTGCGCATTTACATGAGATGATCCAACAGCAGCAAGTATGCTGTGATGAGAAAAGATATGTTGATTTTGTCGATCTGGACGATGAGATGCACAAATATATTTTTGATGTGGCTGATCAGCGGCTGGCATGGCAAACAATTAAAAATGTTACGAGCCACTATCGCCGTATCCGTGTGTTGACAGTGCAGATGAAGGACACCATGGCCAGAACTGTGGAACAGCATGAACTGCTTGTCAAACTTATGGAGGAAGGTAAGGTCGAGGCAGTAAAAAAAGAATTACTTTCTCATGTTCGAAAGATACACTGGGAGAAAGCTGCGCTGCTGGAGCAATATCCAGATTATTTTGACTGTGGACAGGATACAGACAATATGTTCGGTATAGCGAGTCTCTGAGCAGGTCGGTTTCACTGAGTGAGCAGGATACACGAGTAGCTTATTGCATTCGCTACTCGAAAATCACAATTTCTGACAGCGATTGTGTGGGAGCATAACTAAGGTAGAGAGGCAAACATTACCCGATCCTTTTGTTCCACACGGGGTCTATATTTTGGAAAAGCGTTGTATATTGGCAGAAAGTCTTTGCGATTACAGGCAGCAACGGCAGCAAGCATTATTGCTTGCTGCCGTTGCTGTTTTGATGTCAAAATTGCCGGCTTCACATGCAGCGCCTACAGTTTGTATTGTTTGCGATATTGTGAAGGTGTCAAGCCGAAATCTTTTTTGAAAAGCTTGACGAAATAGTTGGAATCGTCAATGCCGATTTTTTCGCTTATTTTTTGAATGGACAGGTTGGTTGCTAACAGCAATTGTTGGGCGTGTTTAGTGCGGATTTGCCGCAAATAGTCGGTGGGAGTCCGGCCGGTTTCTTTGTGAAATATATTGGTCAGGTAATTCGGTGAGATATGAAATTCTTTGGCAAGTTGTGTAACAGTAATGTTTTCGTCGAATTCATGTTCCATATAACAAATGACACTGGAAATCAGATTGCTGTAACCTTGCTCCTTGTGCTTTTTGATCTCATTACAGAATGCAACAACCATCTTTTCTTTTTCAGTGTAGATTTCGTCTACATTTTTTGCTTTCCTAGAGGCAATGGTATTGGCTCTAGAAAGCAGATCGATAGATAGTGTGGGCAAACCGGCGTGGATTGCTGAGATACGGACCATGGTGCGCACAATAGCCGCCGCAATACGCTCGTTTTCGAGCGTGGTACCCAATCTTTTAAACGATTGAAACCCTCGCTGCTGATATTTCAGATGGATAATCGCGTTTTCTGCGTCGCCTTTTTCAATGCTGTGCATGAACTGCTGCTCAATTGCATAGTGTTCTCGAATAAACTGTGAATATTGCTGTTTTAGTGTGTTTTCTTCTGATTTGATATTTTCCTCTGTAATCGCAGAATAATCCACTGTCTGAAAACGGTATTCTTTGTCCGTAATTACTTTAATCAGTGAGGTCGTGATATTGAATGCATCATTGATACTCAAAAGCGGAAATCGGTCTCGATAGGACAACAGACTGTCATACAGATTGATGGACAGGTTGAGTCGTTTGAGCAGTTGGATACAGTCGCCACGGGAAAATATATGAGTACAAAAAGGCCCCAGAATGACGCATTGAGCATCCCATTTAAACATGATAAAATTGATTTGCAGCTGATCTTGAATATAAAATACCGTGTTTTCCTGCAACGAATCGGTAAGTTTGTGCAGGTTTTTTGTATGAAAGAGCTGCTGGATGGGATGCAGCATGCATTCCTGACAAAAGCGCGTGTATTCTTCCGGGGTAGATAGAAGCTGGACGGTCAGTCCAAATATACTTTTAATCAGTTTTTTGGCGACAGAAAAAGCATTCTCCATAAAAAATCTCCTATGAAGTAGTATCATTCTATATAGCGTAGTATTATTCTATCATATGGCGCCCGAAAATGATAGTATTTTGACAAAGGATACCGGCGATAGGAAAATACAGCAAAAGGAGAATGAAGATGGAAAAGGAGAAAAGCAAGTTTGGTATCAAAGATCAAGTAGGATATGTGTTCGGCGACCTTGCAGGCAGCATGGTCAATCTTTACATTGATATGTATATCCTGACATTTTGTACCTATGCGCTCAGTATTGATGCAAAATGGATGGCAGGCTTGTTCTTGTTTGCAAAGATTTGGGATGCGATTAACGATCCACTGATTGGTTCGCTGCCGGATCGTTATATGATCGGCAAGTCGGGCAACCGTTTCAAACCGTATATTAAAATAGCCATGTTCCCGCTGGCAGTTTCGGTACTGATGTGCTTTGCCGACGTATCCAGCTGGCCGTCGTTTATGAAGCACGCATGGGTGGCGATTGCGTATATTGTTTATGGCATGAGCTATACCGGCGCGTCCATGCCTTACGGCGCGATGGCCTCCGCCATCACCCGCAATCCGCAGGAGCGCACCAAGCTGTCCCGTGCAAGAAGTCTGGGCGGTACGGCGGTCGGTGTGCTGTTTTTGCCGCTTGTCCCGATGGTGATCTGGAACGAAGATCAGACGGCAAGGCCGGAAGGATTCTTCCTGATGGCGGTTATCTCCTGCGTGGCGTGTCTGGTGTTTTATTCCATCCTGCTTGCCTGCACGACAGAACGCTATCAAACGGTGGCCAAGGCTCCGTCTCAGGGCGGCGGCGAGGACTATAAGTTCTTCGATGTGCTGCGCAGTGCCATTCGTAACCGTCCGCTGATAGGCGTCATGATTGCCTCGCTGGGTAACTCTATTGCCTCGGCCTCTATGGGTTCGATGTCCAGCTATCTGTACAAGGAGTATTATCATTCGCCGCGCATGATGGCACTGACTTCTCCTTTGAGTATCCCGATTCTGCTGATTTGCTTCCCGCTGATTCCCAAGTTGGCGCAGAAATTCGGCAAGCGCAAGGTGATTCTGCTGAGTGTGGTTTATAACTTTGTGTTCTCGATGTGCCTGTTCCTGTTCCCGATCAGCAATCCATATCTCTATCTGGTGCTGGCCACGGTTGCCAACGCAGGGCAGACGGCATTTATGATGCTGATTTGGTCCTTTGTCACTGATTGTATTGATTATCAGGAATACCAAACCAACCAGCGCGCAGACGGTACCCTGTATTCAATTTATACATTCAGCCGAAAGATTGCGGCATCTCTCACGCACAGCGGCGCGACCTATCTGCTGGCACTGGTCGGCTTTGTTTCGGGTGCGCAGATGCAGGCGGCAGGCGTCGGCGAGGGTATCCGCAATGTTGCGACCATCATGCCTGCGATCGCCAGTGTGGTGGAAATGCTGGGCATTGGCCTGATCTATAACCTGAACAAGAAAAAGACGGATGAAATCTATCAGGAACTTGAACGCCGATATGCGGAGGAGACAAAGTGATGGATTGGAAAGAAAGAGTCATACAGACAAACTGCGGCAGCATCAAGGGGTTGCAGGCAGAGGGACAGGAGAAATATCTGGGAATTCGCTATGCCACAGCTGGTCGTTGGGAATATCCCATCGAGGTAACGCAGTGGGACGGCGTCTATGACGCCACCTGTTTTAAAGATGCCTGCATGCAGATGCGGGCGCTGCGAGAGGAGGACAAAAACGCCTTCTATTACAAGGAGTTCCGGCAGGGCGAGACTTATCATTACAGCGAGGACTGCTTTTATCTGAATATCTGGAAGCCTGCGGATTGTGTCAAGGCACCGGTTATTTTCTATATCCACGGCGGCGCGTTTCAGGGCGGCTGCGGCAATGAAAAGCACTTTGACGGCAAAAAGTATGCGGAACGGGGCATCATTTTCGTCACCTGTAATTACCGTCTGGGGCCTTTTGGCTTTTGTTCGCTGCCGGAGCTGGCGGCGCGCGACGGTTATACCGGAAACTATGGCCTGTTTGATCAGTTGACGGCGTTTGAGTGGGTGCGTCACAATATTGAAAGCTTTGGTGGAGATCCTTCCAATATAACCTTGATGGGGCAGTCCGCAGGCGCTATGAGTATTCAGCAGCTTTGTGTGTCGCCGCTTGCGAAAGACCATATCGCAAGAGCGATCATGACCAGCGGCGGCGGCATCAGCGACGCTTTCGGGACCTATATTCCTGCCGAACAGGCATACCCGTTTTGGAAAGACGTGACCGCGAAGTTGGGCGGCAGTCTGGAGGATTGGGTGAAGGCGGATGCAAAGGTGCTGCTGGCGACCATGCTGGAAACGGCCAAGCAATACGAAAACGCTATTGAGTATTTTTCGCCGGTGTTGGATGGCCGACTGATCTGCTGCGATGCGCAGTCGGTGCTTCGAGACAAAAGACAGGCGAAAATTCCCTATATCATGGGCAGTACCAAGGACGACATGGAGACCGACATCCTCGCAAAAATGGCGAGAGAGTGGACAGTTCTGCAATCTCAGCAGGGGATGAGCCCCTCCTATTGCTTCTGGTTTGGAAGAAATCTGCCGGGAGACGATCAGGGCGCATGGCATTCAAGCGAACTCTGGTATACCATCGGCATGTTGGAAAACAGTTGGCGACCGATGACCGAGTGGGATTATGAAATATCCAACCGCTTTCTCTCGTATTTCGCTAATTTCGCCGCAACCGGTGATCCGAACGGCGGCACACTGCCGGTTTGGCAGCCAACGACATCGCTGGACGGCCCCATCATGGTGATAGATGATCATAGGTTTGAAATGGGCGCTCAGCCGCTGAACCCGATTTCGTAACAATAGACATAACAGCACTATTTCAGTTGAGATAGTGCTGCTGTGAAGGAGTATAAGAATGCAAAATATAAATTTAGGTTGGAAATTCAAAAAACTGCCCGAGATGGATATTAATACAATGACTGCCGTGACTGAGATCGAAGAGAACGGCTTTGAAACAGTGGATTTGCCGCATACATGGTATCGAGACGGTGCAGGTTATCAGGGCACGGTGCTATACAAAAAAAACGTACGTATTGAGACGGACAGCAGTAAGCGGGTATTTCTGCATTTCGGTGCGGCCGACCGGTTTTGCAAGGTCTTTGTGAATGGGCAGTATGTCGGGGAGCACAAAGGCGGCTATTCCGCGTTTGCGTTTGATATTACCAACCAGTGTCGGTGGATGGCGGATAACGAAATCGCGGTTCTGCTGGACAACCGCAGCTTTAATGAGATTTCTCCGCTGGCAGGCGATTTTACTGTATTTGGTGGGCTATATCGTGATGTAACTCTGTGCATCACGGAAAAAAGCTGCTTTGACCGCACTTTTTACGGCACAAACGGCGTAATCGTCCAAGCGGCCGTTGCAGAAAAGATGGGCAAGATCGTCGTGGAAAACCACACGATACATTGCGAAAATGCGCAGATTGCCTATACCGTTAAGAATGCGGCGGGCGAGGTTGTACTCGAGCAGACGGAACTTTTGAAGAGCAAAGTGGAACTGACTGTGCCGCATCCCGCGCTGTGGTGCGGTAAAAAAGCACCTGTTATGTACACGCTGCAGGCAGCGCTTTTGGTGGACGGCAAAAAGACGGATGAGACCGAAGTTCGTTTCGGTTTCAGAACCATATCGGTAGATGCTCAGCAAGGCTTTTTCCTCAATGGCGAACACATGAAAATTCAGGGTGTGGCCAAGCATCAGGATTTCGGTGGCGTGTTCTGTGCCACGACGGAAGAACACTTGCGGAAGGATTTGCAGGATATTCTGGAAATTGGTGCAAACAGCGTGCGTTTGTCGCATTATCAGCATCCGCAGCGCATGTATGAGCTGTGCGATGAGGCCGGTCTGGTTGTATGGGCGGAGATCCCGATGCTTAAGTTTTTGGACGACGAAGCGTTGTTTGAAAACGCTTGCAGCCAGATGAAGGAACTGATTTATCAGAATATGCATCACCCGTCTATCTGCTTCTGGGGCATTCAAAATGAGATAGCGATGTTTGGTGAAAGTCAGGCGATGTATGACCGCATGCAGGAACTGGGTGCGTTGGTACAGCGCATGGATGACACCCGAATCAGTGCCTGCGCCAACCTGTTCTGCGTGAAAAACGATAGTGCATTAAACACGCATACGCAGGCAGTCGGTTATAATATTTATTTCGGATGGTATTATGGCAATATGGCGGATAATGCGGATTTTGTGGATAAATTTCATCAGGATAATCCTAACATTCCGCTTGGTATCACGGAATACGGCGTTGACTGCAATCTGGTCTATCATGCTTACGCTCCAAAGGTCAGGGACTATTCCGAAGAATTTCAGGCATTGTACCATGAAACGGTCTATCCGATCTTTCGGGAGCGGGAGTATATCTGGGGCACCTATGTCTGGAATATGTTTGATTTCAGCAGTGAGATCCGTGATGAAGGCGGCGTTCGATATAAAAACTGCAAAGGGCTGGTCACTTACGATCGCAAGATCAAAAAGGATGCCTTTTATTACTATAAGGCACAGTGGTCGGACGAGCCCTTTGTTAAGATTGCAGAAAGTCGATTCGTCAATCGCGAGAGGGAGAAGATTACCATCAAGGTTTATTCCAACCAGCCGAGCGTAAGCATTACGGTCAATGGTGCGTCGTATACCGTTGATTCAAATACCGGCGTGTTCTGCTTTGAAAATGTTCGGCTGCAGCCGGGAGAAAATAAAATTATTGCGTCAGCCGGCGCATGGACCGATCAGGTTACGTTCCTCGGTGTTTCGGAAAAAGACGAAAGCTATATTTTTGTCGATCAGAATCCAGGCATCAATGTCAAGAACTGGTTCATTGATGCGGTGGAGGAAGAGAAAATGTTTCCAACCGGAATGTTTTCCATCCGAGAGGCATGCAATACGATTGTAGAATGCGAAGAAGCGATCGCCGTGGTGGAGAAGTTTTCGAAAAAACTGGCAGAGCAGATGAAAGAACGCCGCGGCATGATGCCGCTGGAAAGAATACTGAACTATATGAAAAATGAGTTCTCTGAAGACGATTGCAAACGCTTGAATGCCGCCCTGACAAAGGTTAAAAAACGATGATTTTTATGATATCATCAAGAAGATTTATGAGCTAAAAGAATAGACTGAGATTTGGAAAACGCGCCGCGGAAGGTATAGTCCGCGGCGCGTTTGTCATACGGCATTGTTTGAAAGGATAAGTGGATTACCTTAAATTAACAAAAGGCAACGAAGTGTCCCGTTTACCATCTCTGGTAGCAATTCTGCAAGAACACTTGACAATCTGAAAAAATACTCGATTAAGTGCCGCTCTTAGTGCAGATCTCAGGCTGCTGAAAAACAATCGACCGCATTGCTCTGACGCGGAAAAATATAGAAAAACAGCACGGCATCTATCCTGAGAAATGCGGTGCTGTTTTACTGTAGCGTATAATTTTGTCGCCTGGCACGTGCCGATATAATTCTGATAAAGACACGGTGGAGGACAGAAAAAACAAACGGCATATTATGCGCTTCTGATAGGGCAGAGCAGAAAATGATACGGCAAAGCAAAAAAGTTATCACGTGGAGAAAGTGAAAAAGGTTCTGGAAAGGCATGGAAAGTAGATAAAATTGTCGAAAAAAAGCAAAAGAAATAAGGAGATTTCTAAAGCGTTAAAAAGGGAAAAAAGATAGAGTACAATTTTGCGCATCGGCCCATATGTAAATTGTGCCAAATAAGACTTGGAAAAACAGGTGGACAATAATACAATTTACACATAAGAAACATGTGCATATGTAAACATTGCTTGATGTGGAGAGGTGTGTTGTTGGAAAGATGAAAAAAGACATGATTTTCAAAGAATTGATACAACTCGATTGGGAGGTCAAGGATCAGGAAGAATTCTTCGACAAAATGGTAGATAAACTGTATGCTCTTGGTTACGTGAAGGACACGTACAAGGAGGCCATCAAGACACGAGAGGCAAACTACCCTACGGCGCTTCCAGTGGAGCCGTTCCCGGTGGCAATTCCTCACGCAGATATGATTCATATCATCAAGCCTTTTATTGCTTGCACCAGACTGAAAAATCCTGTGGACTGGTGTGAAATGGCTAACAACGATGTGGTTCATCCCGTGAAGTTTATTTTTATGCTGGGCTTCATGAAGTCGGACGAGCACATTGATTTGCTGCAAGTGTTGGTGGAAAACTTTCAGGATCCTGCGTTGATGGATCGTTTGGTTCATGCAAAAACCGAAGATGAGTATTACGAAATCGTATGTGGAATGAAAGGCATGGAAATCTGATAAAACAAATCGTCTATGCATTCAAATATTTTAAAGGAGGAATATATCATGGCAGTACGAGTAGTTGTAGCATGTGGAAGCGGGGTGGCAACGTCTCAGACCGTTGCAAGCAAGGTCAATCGGATGCTCAAGGAAAAGGGTGTAGATGCCACTGTAGAGGCTGTGGATCTGAAGTCTGTGGATCGTTACATTGACGGAAGCGCAGCTTATATCACCATCGTCAAGAACACCAAAGAGTATCCTATTCCCGTCATCAATGGCATTGCCTTCCTGACTGGTGTGGGCAAAGACAAGGAGTTCGAGAAACTGTTGAAGGCCATTGAGGATTACAAGGTCAGATAAAACAGACGGTTTGAAAGAGGGATAAGGAGGAAACACACATGCAATATTTGGCGAGTATTGTAAACTTTTTCTTAGGGCTTGGAGCCGCTGTATTTGTGCCAGTTATCATCATTATCGCAGGATTGATCGTTCGCATGAAGGTCAAAGATGCTATCTCTTCCGGTATCACCCTGGGCGTTGCCTTTACCGGAATGACTATGCTGATAAACTTTATGACCGGTGCCATCACCCCTGCGGCAGAGGCTATGCTTGAGACAACCGGTATCAGCCTTCCCATCACCGACGGTGGTTGGACCACCATGTCCACCATCTCTTGGTCTTGGCCTTATGCATTTTTAATGTTCCCCTTGGTCATTATTATCAACATTATTTTGTTGGTGATGAAAAAGACCGACACCTTTAACGCAGACCTTTGGAACGTATGGGGCAAGATTTTCACTGCCGTTGCGGCCTACTATATTACCGGCAGCGTAATCATTGCCTTTATTATCGCAGCGGTTCAGGTTGTCTTTGAACTGAAAAGCGCAGACTTCCACCAGCACCGCGTAGAGAAGATGTCCGGCATTCCCGGTGTCACCTGTACCCACAAGATGGTGTTCTTGGCTGCTCCCATGTACCCTGTTGACTGGGTGCTGCGTAAGATCCCTGCTCTCAATAAGTCTTTTAACGCTAGCGATCTGAAGGATAAGGTTGGTATCTTTGCGGAAAACCACATTCTTGGCTTTATCCTTGGTGTTATCTTCGGTTTGCTGGCTCGGTATGATTTGGCTGGTATCCTGACTCTGGGCGTGCAGTGTGCTACGGCTTTGACGCTGTTCCCCGTAATTTCCAAGTACTTCATGCAAGCGCTGGAGCCCATTTCCAACGCTGTATCCGAGTTCATGCAGTCCAAGTTCTCCGATCGCGAACTGTATGTTGGTTTGGACTGGCCCTTCCTGGGTGGCGCCAACGAGATCTGGCTGGCAGTTATTTGGACGGTGCCTGTGACTTTGATCATGGCCTTCTTCCTGCCCGGCAACCAGATTCTTCCCTTTGCCGGCATCATCAACATTGCAATCGCAGTGCCTGCTTACTTTGTCACCAAGGGCAATGTAATTCGTATGCTCATTCTGTGCACCATTTTTGAGCCTGTCTTCCTGTGGGTCGGCACCGCATTCGCTCCCTTCATGACGGAACTGGCCAACACCACCAAGGCGGTAGAATTGGCCGCCGGTCAGATGATCTCCTGCTCCAGCATTGACGGCCCCATCCAAACCTATGCGTTCTCTCATGTGATGCAGATCATGGATGGCAACTTTATCCCTCTGATTATTCTGTTGGTTTGGGTTACCTGCTTCGTGTTCTATTCCAGAAGCCTGATCAAGGAGAAGAAGGAAGACGAGGCTACGGAAAAGTAAATAACAAGTTCACAACTCGCTCAATAAAAAGAAAATGGAAATTGGAAATCGAAATTTATTAATTCTTAAAGACATCATTGAACACAAAGATACGATTACTGGGAAAGAATTGGAGAACAAATTTCATCTTTCCCGTAAGCAATTGAGCTATGGTCTAGGAAAAATCAATCAGTTCCTCAGTGAGCATAATTATCCGGAGATCACGCGGCTTACAAACGGAAAGATGAGTGTTCCAAACCAGCTGGAGGATGTTTTGGATCAGGATTGGTTTGAGGATGAGAAACAAGAGCTCTGGTTTTCTAAGGAAGAGCGGGTAGACATCATTCGCCTCATGGTTCTCATTGCCAAGGAAGATCTTTCCTTGCAGCATTTTATCTCTGAACTTAAGGTCAGCAGAAACACGGTACTTACCGACTTGAAAAAGGTGGATTCTGAGCTGCAAAGTGAAGGACTCATTTTAAACTATGGACGAAAGACCGGCTATTTTGTGACAGGATCAGAGTATGCCAAAAGGCAAATGATATTTGTGGTACTCAATCGTCTTTCGATGCAGTATCGGCACAGCTTTCTGGCTAGAAAGCTGTGCCGAATCTCCAAAGAAAATGTACAGAGCATGAAAAACATGATTCTGGAAATCGAGGGAGAACTTCAGGTGCGTTTTGCCGGAGAAATGATCGAAAGCAACAGCTGCTTCTTTGCCGTTGTATTTGATCGCATTCAAAATGGAATGGTGCTGGATGAAATCCCAGATAGCTTCCGACATATCGTGGGAACCAAAGAGTATACCGTTATGCGTATGCTTGCCAACCATAGGAATGTCCAAAATGAATTTGAGATTATGTATCTTACGGCTCATGTGCAAAGCATGAAGGTTGAGGCAGTGCCTATGGGGAGAGATACGGATGAGACACTGGGAATTCAGGAAGCGGTGGAAGAGACCATACAAAATTATGAGCAATTATCCTGTGTCAACATCCGGGAGCGGGAGGATCTGAAAAAACTGTTGATTCATCACTGTGAGCCGGCTCTGTACCGGATTCGGTATGACTTCCATGTAGGTCTGGATATTACGGAATACATCCTTCCAGCCTATCAGGATCTGCATAATCTGGTACGGAAATCGGTGGCACCCTTGGAACGCTTGGTCGGGAAAAAGATCCCGGAAAAAGAGTTGGCGTATATTTCATTGATTATTGGTACCTACGTAACCAAGGAAGGGCAGCTGGAGGTTGGAAACACGCAGCCGGAAGCTGTGGTTGTATGTCAGAACGGTATTACGGTATCCCGTTTTCTTATATCATCCCTGAAGGAGATGTTCCCCGAAATTAGATTTACCAAGTGTATGTCGGCAGATCAGTTTAGTAAATTTCAAGAACCATTCGATATGGTGTTTTCCACCATTCCTCTTAAGACAGAGAAGAAACTTTTTGTAGTGGAACCTCTGATGAATGGAAAGCAGCGGAAAACCTTGCGTGAGACCGTGTTGAAGGCACTTCGAGAGCAGGGTATCTTGCTTTCCAAGCAGGATCTGATCATGCAGTTGGTGCGAAAACATATCAGTCCCAACTTGTACAACAAACTTTGTATGGAAATTGAGGCGTATACGTCTCCCCAGACACAGGAAGAACTCGTGGAAGCGCGGGGCGAACTCCATCTCAAGGAACTGTTGGTTGACATGAATGTCCGGGTTGTAGACACGAAGATGGGGTGGAAAGAGGCAATTGAGTTTGCAGCTATGCCGCTTCTTTACGACGGAGCTATCACCATCCGATATGTCCAGGCAATCATTAGCAACATTGTGGAAAACAAACCCCATTTAGAAGTAGCCGACGGTGTAATCATTGCCCATGCCGGCATCGAACAAGGTGTCAATGATGTTGGTATGGCAATGCTTGTGCTCCCGGAACGCATTGAGATTGACGGCTATATCCAGGCGGATGTAATTGTTGTGCTGGCAACTCCCGATTATGAAAGTCATCTTTTGGCGCTCAATGAGTTGATTGAGATTTTGGAAGATGACACGAAAGTAGCAAAAATTAAGCAGGCTAGAACGCCTAATGACATTTTAGAATTATTATAGACAGGAGGAGAGAGCGATGCTCGAAACTTTGAAAAAGGATGTATGTGAAATTGCCAAGCGTGCACAGAAGGATGGTCTGTGCAAGCATAAGTCCGGTAACTTCAGCGCTCGGGATCTGGAGAGTGGATACGTGGTTATTACTCCTACCAGTGTGGACCGTGAACTGCTGACCCCCAGAGATATGGTGGTTATGGATCTGGATGCCAATGTCATTGAGAATCTCTCTGGTCTCAAGCCCACCAGCGAATCTCTGATGCATCTGATGATTTATCGTCAGAAGCCGGATGCTGTTGCGATTGCCCACACGCATTCCGCCTATGCTACCACTTTTGCGCTTCTCAACAAGCCCATCCCGGCTATTGTGTATGAGGTTGCCAATATGGGTCTGACCAAAGCCAGAGTGCCGGTTGCACCCTATGGCCGTCCCGGTACACCGGAGTTGGCCAACAGTGTCATCGAGAGCTGCAAGGAGGCCGACAGCTTCCTGCTGGAGAAGCATGGTGCTGTGGCCGTAGACAACCGTGATATCTATGAGGCATATCTGAAGGCATCCTACATTGAAGAGCTGGCGGAACTGTATCATCATGCACTGGCTATTAATAACGGTAAGGAGCCTGATTGCTTCGCGCAGGAGGAACTGCAGAAGTGGGAGTATCCTTCTGAAATCAAGTTCCCCAACAAGTAAATTCCGTCTTTGGAAAGGAATCAGAGGATTTGGAAATTTATCTGATCAGACATGGGCGTCAGTGTGACACTCGTTGTAATGTAGATGTGGCTCTTTCGGAAGAAGGTTTTCGTCAGGCTGACCTTGTGGGGCTGCGTATGAAGGACTGGAACATCCAGAAGGTATATTCCAGCGATATGATCCGCGCTCGCCAGACGGCCGAGACGGCAAACAAGCATTGGAATGTGGAGCTGGAAATTGTGCCTCAGTTTCGGGAAATCTGTTTTGGCCAATGGGAAGGACACGAGACCAATGAACTGAACGTTTTGTTTTCCGATTTTAAAGCGGAGCAGGACAAAATGGAGAAGGATCTGCGCTACCCCGAGGGCGAGTCGGCAGGAGATGTGATAGAGCGGAGTATGCCTGCGCTGATGAAGGTGGCCCAAAGCGGACTGGAACGTGTAGCCATTGCCACCCACGGTGTATGGATTCGTGCGATTGTGTGTCATGTGCTTGGGATTGATTTGGCAAAGTGGAAGCTCTTGGGAACCACGTTTGAAAACGGAAGCATCACACAACTCAATTACTATCCCGAAACCGGAAGATTTACTCTGGAGCGGTTCAATGATTTTGCCCATCTGGAGCCATACCCGGAGCTGCTGCGGGAGGCATGGGGGGTCATTGAAAACTAACGCAGGATGAAAAACACATAGGAGGACACTATGAGAAAAATCATAAACAGCGCAGATACATTTGTGCAGGACACCATGGAAGGCATCATTGCCGCCTATGGTGATAAAGTGAAACTTTTAAACGATGATTTTCGGGTTTTGCTTTCCAATTATCCCACTCAAGATGGTAAAGTGGGCATCGTGACCGCTGGTGGCAGCGGACACCTGCCGGTGTTTTTAGGATACGTTGGCAAGGGACTGCTGGACGGCTGCGCCGTGGGCGAAGTGTTTGCTTCTCCCGCTTCGGAAAAGATGGCAGATATGATTCGTGCCTGCGATCGCGGCAATGGTGTGCTTTGCCTGTACGGAAACTACAACGGAGATATCTTCAACTTCCGTATGGCATGCGACGAGGTTGAGTTTGACGATATTGAAACCCGTCAGGTGCTGGTGCGAGACGATGTGGCCAGCTCGCCCAAGGAAAATGCAGACAAGCGTCGCGGTGTGGCAGGCATGGTGTACGCCTTTAAGGTGGCTGGCGCAGCAGCCGACCGTATGATGAGTCTGGATGAAGTGGCAGCCGTGGCGGAAAAGGCTTTGGCCAATATCCGCACCATGGGCGTGGCGCTGTCTCCCTGCATTGTGCCCAAAGTGGGTAAGCCTACCTTCACCATTGCCGATGACGAGATCGAGATTGGCATGGGCATTCACGGCGAGGCCGGTATCGAGGTAAGAAAGATGATGACTGCCGATGAGATTGCCGAAACGCTGGTGGAGACCATCACCAAGGATATGCCTTTGCAGAGCGGCGACGAGGTTTCCGTTATGGTGAACGGTCTGGGCGGAACTCCTATGGAGGAGCAGTTGATTGTGTATCGCAGAGTCCATCAGCTTCTAGAGGATATGGGTGTAAGTGTTGTGATGCCTCATATCGGCGAGTATGCGACTTCTATGGAAATGGCGGGTCTGTCCGTTACTATCTTCAAGTTGGATGCTGAGCTGAAAGAACTGCTTCAGGCTCCCGCAGAGAGTCCGTTTTACACCAATTCCAATAAGTAAACAGGTGATGTGCAATGAATAAAGAGTCGGTAAAAGGAATTATTTCCGCCATCAGTGCAGAGATTGCACAAAATAGAGACTATCTTGTGGAGCTGGATCAGGTAAACGGTGACGGTGATCTGGGCATTTCCATGGATGATGGCTATAAAGCGGTTGTGGAATACCTCAAGACGGCCGAAGAGAGCGATCTGGGCAAGCTGATTATGGCATGTGGTAAGGTGTTTAATGCTGCTGCTCCCTCCTCTCTGGGTACCATCACAGCGTTTGGATTTATGGGAATTGCCAAGGCCTTGAAAGGTAAGGAAGAGGCCACATTCGAAGAGGCAGCGGCTGCGGTGAAAGCCGGCGTGGATAACATCATGGTCAAGGCCGGTTCCGAGGTCGGTCAGAAAACCATTGTAGATGCCATTTATCCCGGTGCAGAAGCTTTGGTTGCAAACGCGCAGAACCCGGCGGCGGCTGTGGAGGCCGCAGCCAAAGCGGCCGCAGATGGTTCGGAAGCCACCAAGCAGATGAAGGCTGTTCATGGCCGCGCGGCCTATTCTGCCGAGCGAAGCATTGGCATTTTGGATGGTGGTTCTGTGGTTGGTAAATTGATCTTCAAGGGGATCAAGGAGTATTACACTGCAAATCATTGATGTTGAACAAAAAAACTCCGGTATGTACTCATGCCGGAGTTTTTTTATATGCAGTGCAAAGCTGTTGAAAAGTCGCTATAGCTCGTTGATGGTTTCCGTGACCGAAATACGCTGTATTCGCTTGGCGGGGGCGTAAACGGATGCAGTGGTTGCACCAAAGACAAACAGCAGAATAATGACAAGCGCGGCCAGCGGCAGCGTCCATGTGAAATAGGGGAAGTGGGCGGTCACCAGCTTGTCGTACAGCAGCCTGTTCAGCGGCAGACCTGCGGCGCAGCCGATGACACAACCGGTAAGCGCATAGGTCGCGGCTTCCGCCGCAACCATGCGGGTCAGCTGTCGACCGTCCATACCGACGGCACGCATCGCGCCGTACTGGCGGGTGCGGGCCAATACGCTCATCGAGATGCTGTTGATGATATTCAGCACGGTAATCAGCGCAATAACGGCCAGAAACCCATAAATAAACAGGCTGAATGCATAAAATGTGCTGCGATCGCCCTCATCCCGTCGGTCGGTAAAGGCATACCGCTCGCCGACGAGGTCTTTGATGGTCATGACCTGTGCGTCAGTTGTCTCTTTGGTCACCTGCACGTCGATGATGGCGTAATCCTGCACGCCGGTCAGTCGGGTAAAGGTATATTCGGAGCAGATCAGGATAACTTCGCCGTTCGTGCGACCGCTATCGGAAAACGGACTGTATTGCAGCATTCCGGCAATTTCCAAGGTGGTTCCGTTGACGGAAATGCGGTCTCCTGTGTCAAGCGGCACATCTTCATCCCATATGGCAAGCACGGACCCGTTATCGCCGTATACCTTGGACAGGTCGCTTCCTTTGCGCAGCATATCGTCGTCCGCGAGCCAGCCAAGCTGCAGATCGTCATAAGAAATGAGGTCTGCTGTTGTTTCAGAGGTTGCGGTGTTGAATTTCGCCGGAATATTCTCCTGATACATCCGTCCGAAGGCATGGGTGACGCCCGGCATGCTGCGGATTTCTTCAACCAGAGCAGGGTTTATTGTATTTGAGTAGTCTTTGCTGGCAACGGTCAGATTGGGTGCGGACAGCGATGTCGGCAGCAGACAGCCCAGCAGTTCGACCAGCACGGAAAAGCAGAGAAACAGGATGATGCTGAGCGCGAATGATCCGGACATCAGCACAAGATTTTTGCGGGCTGATACCGCATGAGAGACACCAAGCAGGGATTCGATGGACAAAAGACGGGAGTGGATCCGGTGCGGCCGGCTCTGCCGTGGGTCATCGCTGCCAGATACCGCCGCCATAGGGGACACACGTGCGGCTCGTTTGGCAGGAGCGTGTGCGGCGATCCATACGGTCAGGAGGCCGAGCAGCGCACCGCTGACGATGCCGACTGCGCTAATGCCCAAAATGGGAATTTCAGAAAATTCACCGCCGACCAGATACCGCAGAACCGCGTTTAACCCCCAAGCGAGGAATGTGCCGAGCAGCACACCGATTGGGATGGCGGTTTTGCACCAGTTCAGGGCTTCCAGATGCACAAATCTGGTAACCTGCTGTTGGCTCATGCCGATGCAGCGCATCATACCGAAAAACTGTGTCCGCTGGGCGACCGTGCTGTTCAGGCTGCCTGAAATCATCAGTACACCCGCAAGCAGAATGAGCAGAAACAGCACAAAGATAAGTGGATATACGTTTTTCACAACGGTGTTGTTGCTCAGTCCGGCCAGCCCCATCAGGATAAAGTTCTGTTTCATGTCCTCGTCGGCCAGATTGCATTGCGCTTGGATTGCGGCAATCGCTTTTTTTAAGTTGGCATGGCGGTCAAACTGAACGAAATACACTGGGCTGCCGGTATCGCCGTTGTCTGACAAGACCCGGCGGAGTGCTGCGATGTTCATGAAAACACCGATCTGGTCGTCGTCCACCAGTAGTGCGGTGGTTTCACCGGTGCCGTTGTTGGAAGCGTATTTGCTGTCGTCGCTGCGAAAGCCTGTCACGCGAAATGGATAGCTGCCTGCGGGCGTGTCCAGTATGACCGTGCTGCCAGTGTCAACCCCAAGCAGCGCTTTTGCGTTGGGAGTCAAAATCACTTTGTCGTTTGCCGCAATGCTGGAGGATTCGCTGAAATAACTCATAATATCTGTGCGGAACGGTTCTTCAATGCCGCAAAGCACAGCCTGTTTGCCGTTAATCTGATATTTCCTGCTGCCGTCCAGACCTGCCGTATGATACCATGATGCGGCGGCTACATCAGCGCGCGCAGCGATGGACTTTGCTTCGCTTTCGGTGAGGTTTTGTATTTGAATGTGCCAGTTGCCGTGCATTTCTTTCGCATGCATGGTTTCGTTCCGGATCAGCATATCCGCCATGCTGAAAATTGCCGTCACCAGAAATACAGCGAAGATGATACAGAGTAGGGTCATACGGTGTTGCCGTCGGTGTACCTTGGCAGAAATCGGGATGAGACTGAGGTAGCTTCTCATGCACGGCACCTCCCAAAATCGGTCAGCACACCGTCGGATACCTGCAAAATGCGGTCTGCTGTTTGGGAGATAGCGTGGCTGTGGGTGATCATCAAAATGGTCTGCTCGTACATGCGTGATGCTTCTTTGAGCAGGGAAATGACTTCGCTGGTGTTCTGTGTGTCCAGATTGCCGGTCAGCTCGTCGGCGAGAATGAGCGCGGGGCGGGTGATCAGCGCGCGTCCGATAGCGACGCGCTGCTGCTGGCCGCCGGAGAGTTGGCTCGGAAGATGATGGCGGCGCTCTTTCAGGTTCAGCACGGAAAGCAGTTCCTCCAGATAGGCCTGGCTCGGTTTCTGGTAGTCGAGCAGCACCGGAAAGACGATATTCTGCTCGACGGTCAGCTCCGGGATGAGGTTGAAGCTCTGGAAGACAAAGCCGATATGGCGGCGGCGGAACACGGTTAGATTGCGTTCCTTCATCGAAAAAATGTCTTTGCCGTCGATGAACACCTTGCCGGAGGTGGGGATGTCCAGCGCCCCGATCATATTGAGCAGCGTAGACTTTCCCGAGCCGGATTCACCGACTACAGCGACAAATTCTCCCTTTGGGACGGAAAACGTCGCGTGCCGTAAGGCGTGTACAGCCGTCTCGCCGCTGCCGTAGGTTTTGCAGATGTCGCTGACTTCTAATAAGTCCATTGAGTTGGCACCTTCTTTCGTTTGCTGACAAAAGCGTACCACGGCAACCCTACTGCCGCATGACACGCAGCCTACAATTTTGTAGGAATCAGGAAATTCATTGTAAAAGTCGTGCCGACACCCAGTGTGCTGTCCACTTCGATGGTGCCGCGGTGCGCTTCGATGATAGCCTTGGCAAGCGCAAGTCCAAGCCCGATACCCTGTGTGTCCTTGGAAAATCGGCTGCGGTAAAACCGTTTGAAAATGTGCGGCAGATCTTCCGGATGGATGCCGCTGCCGTTGTCCTGCACGGTGATCTGCACGACTGAAGCAAACGATCGCCATGCGATATGAATGGAATTTTCAGCCTGAGTATGGTCCAGTGCGTTTTTTACGATATTGCCGACGGCTTCATCCAGCCAGTGCGGATCGCATCGCAGAGAAATGCTATCGTCTCCGGCGAAGGACAGGATTTTGTCCTGCTGCTGCGCCTGTACGGAAAAACGACGCTCGATGTGGGCCATCAGCTCGGACAGGTTCTGCTCGGTTTGCTCCAGTGCGATCGTGCCCGCGTCCAGCTTGGTGATTTTCAGCAGATTTTGCACAAGAGTCTCGATGCGGTCGAGCTCCTGCTCGGACAGGGCAGTGAATTTTCGGATAGCATCCGAATCGGTCGGTTCTTGCTGCAAAATGCCGTTGTAGATATTGAGCGCTGCCAGCGGGGTTTTGAGCTGGTATGAGATGTCCGACAGTGTATCCTTCATAAATCGTTTGGCGCTGCTTTCGTTTTCCGCGTGTGCGTTCAGGATTGCGGCCAGAGAATTGACTTCGTGGAATAAACGGTTCAGCTCACCCTCATCGTCGCATTCGATGCGTGCAGCCGAGTTACCTGCTATAAATGCATGGATTTGTTCGACCGCGTGGGTCATGACGGCATGCTGCTGTCGGAAATACCAGTACAGGGCGGCAAAAATGAAAATTCCCATGCCGACGAAAGCTGTCGGTACATACGGCAGCAGGTTTTCGGTTTCTGCAGCAAGCAGGACGGTAGACAGCACAGAAAAAACAACGATAACAGCCAGAATTCCACAAAACAGGCGCTTGATGCTTGGGTCAGCCAGTATTTTCATAGTACACCTCATTCTGCGGTATTCCATTTATATCCCATGCGGCGCACGGTGACGATTCGCTTCGGATTACTGGGTTCGTCCTCGATTTTGGCGCGCAGCCTCCGGATGTAAACGGTCAGCGTGCTGCTGTCAATATAGTTTTCCTCGCAGTCCCAGAGCCGACCCATAATCTGTTCCGCAGAAAGCACAATGTTCGGGTGCTCCATAAACAGGCAGAGCAGTTTGTATTCGCCGGCGGTCAGCTCGATCGCCTCGCCGCATTTGGAAACCTCGCGTGTTAGCTGCTGCACAGTGATGCCGTTAGAGTGCAGTGCGTCGTCCGGCTGACGGAAGGCATCGCTTCTGCGCAGCAGAGCGTTGATACGGGAGAGAAAAATCGCTAGTTTGAACGGCTTGGTGATATAGTCGTCGCCGCCGATGTCAAGACCCATGATAACGTCGGTTTCTTCGTCGGCCGCAGTTAGAAACAGGATCGGAACTTTGGAGGTTTGGCGGATTGTTCGACAAAGGTCGTAGCCCGACCCATCCGGCAAAGACACGTCCAGAATGACCAGATCGTAGACATTGTCACACCATAACTGTCCAGCTTCCAGACAGGTGCGGGCGTTATCAACCGCATAGCCCTGCTTTTGCAGGGCGAAGGATAGGCCGCCGATCAGGCTCAGGTCATCCTCGACAAAAAAGATTCGCTTCATTTGCGTTTACCGTCCTTGACAGTTGGAGTAGTTGTACGTTTGCTTTACAACTCTCTATTATAGTGTTTTGCACAGAGATTACAAGAAATGAAATTGGCAGGGCGTTTCGCAGATGCGCAAAGCGTGAAAATATGCGTGCATCCCATCAGATTTACAGGTTTAACTTTTGCGGTGCCGCTTGCCGTGCTATACTGAAAATAGAACTTGGTGAATCGAGAGGAGTGACCGATGATATGCCAATGCTTGGAGCTGTTTTGACCCCGCATCCGCCAGTGCTGCTGCCCGAGGTAGGTCGTGGGCGGGAAAGAGAAATCGCTGCCACCGGCCGAAGCATGCGCGCTGCGGCCGAGCGGGTAGCCGGGTGGAAGCCGGAGGTTCTCATCGTGGCTTCGCCGCATACCATCTTGTACGGGGATTATTTTCACATTGCCCCCGGTAAAGCTGCTGCGGGCGATATGGCTGCGTTTGGCGCGCCGCAGGTGCGTATGCAGGTTGAATACGATACGCTGCTGCGGGATGAAATTGTGCGTCGGGCGCAGCAGGCAGACTTGAAAGCAGGCACCCTTGGCCAGCGTGATCCGGAACTCGATCATGGCGTATTGATTCCGCTCTATTTTTTGCGCAAAGCGGGCATTACTTGCCCAATCGTGCGCATGGGACTATCCGGCTTTTCACCGCTGGCGCATTACCGATTGGGCCAGTGTGTGGCCGAGGCAGTTGAGGCGCTGGGCCGCCGCGCAGTGTTTGTAGCCAGCGGTAACCTGTCGCACAAACTGAAGGTCGACGGACCTTATGGCTTTGCGCCGGAAGGCCCTAAATTTGATGAGGCTGTCACAAGAGCAATGGCGTCTGGCGATTTTCTGCAATTTCTCACGATGAACCCGGCGCTTTGTGAGCGGGCGGCAGAGTGCGGACTGCGTTCTTTTCAGATGATGGCGGGCGCGCTGGATGGATTAGCTGTTGCACCGCGGCTGCTCAGTCATGAAGGCACCTTTGGCGTGGGCTATGCTGTGGCGCTTTTCCCGGTTACGGGGCAGGATGCCAGCCGCCGATTCGCTTCCGCTTGCGCGCAGGCACAGCGTGAACATCTGCAGAAACGTAGCGCGGGCGAGGACGCTTGGGTGCGGTTGGCACGGCTGTCACTCGAGACTTATGTGCGTACCGGCAGCCGGTTGGAACATCTGCCGGACGGATTGCCGGATGAGCTGACCCGGCGGGCGGCAGGTGCGTTCGTTTCGCTGCACATCGGCGGGCAGCTGCGCGGCTGCATCGGCACCATTGAGGCCACGCAGACAAACGTTGCGCAGGAGATCGTACAGAATGCGGTGTCTGCGGGTACGCGCGACCCGCGATTCCCTCCAGTGCATCCGGAGGAACTGGATGAACTGGAATACAGTGTGGACGTGCTGGGTGAGCCCGAGCCCGTGGATTCTCTTGAACAGCTCGACCCAAAGCGTTACGGTGTGATCGTTTCCTGCGGTACGCGGCGCGGTTTGCTGCTGCCCGATCTTGACGGTGTGGACACGGTGGTGCAGCAGGTTGATATTGCGCGACAGAAGGGCGGTATTCGTGCGGATGAACCGTACAAAATGGAGCGGTTTGAGGTGGTGCGGCATCTATGAGTGTGATATGTGATCTCTGCTTTCATCACTGTAATCTGGATGTGGGGCAGACCGGTTTGTGCCGCGCCAGAGCGAACCAACATGGGAAAATTGCTCCGCTCAATTACGGCAAGCTGACCGCGCTTGCACTTGACCCTATCGAAAAAAAGCCGCTGCGCCGCTTTCATCCCGGCAGTTTGGTGCTGTCGGTGGGCAGCTTCGGCTGCAATCTGCGCTGTCCCTTCTGTCAGAATGCGGAAATCGCCGCGGCGGGTGCGGATGCTTCCACGCAGGATTGTTCGCCCGAAGCGTTGGTACACAAGGCTGTTCGGCTGCAGGAACGCGGTAACATTGGCGTGGCCTACACCTACAATGAGCCGCTGGTCGGCTATGAATATGTGCGCGATTGCGCGATGCTCGTGCACGAGGCGGGGCTGTGCAATGTGCTGGTAACAAATGGTGCGATTGAGGAAGAGCCTTGGCGCGCCCTGCTGCCGTGGATTGACGCAGTCAACATCGACCTGAAAGGGTTTACTGAAGGCTGGTATCGTACCTTGGGCGGCGATTTGAGAACAGTCCAGCGGTCCATCACACTGGCGGCACAAGTCTGCCATGTGGAGGTTACGACGCTGATTGTACCGGGTGAAAATGACAGCGAGGACGAGATGCGCGCTCTGTCTGCGTGGCTTTCTGCGGTCCGTGCGGATATTCCGCTGCACATCTCCCGCTTTTTTCCGCGTTACCGCATGACGAACCGGTCTCCTACGCCGGTGGAGACAGTTTACCGCTTGGCGGATGTGGCGCGGGAGCAGCTGCGCTATGTGTACACGGGCAACTGCTGAACCCTTAGAGGAGAATTCTATGGTTTGCGCCGCATCGGCGTGGGCCGGAGCGGATGACGCGACTGTGTTAATAAAACGGGCAAAACTGGCAGCTTTGGTTGGTGGAAATTTAGCCGTCATACCGGTATACTGACAGACAGAATATCGAATCAGGAGGAAAAGATATGAGTTTGGGCAGCAGTTTATATCATGCCCGGAAAAAGAGCGGTCTTTCTCAGGAAAATGTAGCTGAAAAGCTGGGTGTCAGCCGTCAGACCATCTCGAAATGGGAAACCGATGAGACGTTGCCGGATATTCGTCAGTCCAAACGGCTGGCGGTACTCTATCACATGACGTTGGACGAGTTGATAGAATATGATTTTGACGAACAGCAGGCACAGCAGATGATTGACAGTGTCAGCGACGAAGCACAGGCCAGAATTGATTGGAACAAGGTGTGGAGCAAGAAATATCCGGTGCTTGGCACTTATCATGAGAAGGTGCGCATCGGCGACTATGCACCCGCACTGCGGGAGATGCTGACCCGGCTGCGGGTGGAATACGGTTACAATAATACCGATGCGCTGCTGGTACTCAAGGACATTCTGGCCCGCGTTTGGAAGGGACAGATATAAGCATGAGGCAACAAAAGAGCTAACTGATGGAAAAAGTCAGTTAGCTCTTTTTTGCGCAAACGACATTTTCTGGCTTGCGGCAGATGACATGCCGGCAGCCTTACAGTTTTGTAAGACTGCGCAAAACCGCTGCCAGATATGCTATAATGACAGCATCCGGTTAAAAAACGGAGGGATTTTGTTGTATCAACTGCTGTTACTCGAAGACGACCGTAGCCTGGTTGACGGTCTGACCTATTCACTGCATAAAAATGGTTTTGCGGTTGAGGTGGTGCGCACGGTGGCTGAAGCGTTGGCATGGCTGCCGCAGCTGAACCGTTTTGATTTGCTGATTCTGGATGTGACGCTGCCGGACGGCACGGGCTTCACCGTATGCGAAGCTGTGCGCGCCGCAGGCAGCGCTGTTCCGATTTTATTCCTGACCGCGTCCGACGAGGAAGTGAACATTATTCGCGGGCTGGACTGCGGTGGGGACGATTATATCACCAAACCTTTCCGCCTGGGCGAACTGTGCTCGCGTATCCGGGCGCTGCTGCGCCGGGCCGGCATGACAAAGGCGGGACGGGGACAATATCTGCAAAGCGGCGCGCTTCGAATTGATCTGCTGGGAAGTCGTGTTACGCTGAACGGCCGACCGTTGGAGCTTACGAGTGCAGAATACCGCTTGCTCTGTCTGCTCGTGCGCAACGCCGGTCGTGTGATGACGCGTGAGGTCATTTTGAACGAGCTTTGGGACGATGCCGGGGATTTTGTGGACGACAATACGCTGTCAGTCTATGTGCGGCGGCTGCGCGAAAAGGTGGAGGACGACCCTTCCCAGCCGCGCCGCCTGCGCACCGTTCGCGGCTTTGGATACCAGTGGAAGGAGGACGTGCCGTGACCTTGCTTCAGGACCGACAGGTGCGTCGGTTTGTCTGGTTTCTGCTGCTGTTCGCTGTGATGCTGCTCGTGGCTGGACTACTGCTGGGCGCGATGTACAGCCGCGCAGCACAAAACTTGTATCTTGACCGCAGCGCCGAAATTGCGTCTGCGCTGTTGGGGCAGGGCGTATCGGAAACTGTCGTCGCGTCCGCGATGCAAAGCGACAGCGTCACACCGGATGGGCTGCATCTGCTCGAGCTGCTCGGCATGACCGAGAGAACCTCCGCCCGGCTGCTGCCGACGCTGCATGCATTTCAGCGGACACTGGGAGCTGCGGTGTTTGTGGGCTGTGCGGGACTGATTCTTGTGCTGTTTGCCGGAACGCTGCGTTTTTTGATACTCCGTAGGCGTGTTTATGAGTGCGCGGCGCAGACCATACGTCGCTACATTGATGGCGATTATTCCACCCGCCTGCCGCAGCATCGAGAGGGGAGTCTGTTTCAACTCTTTGCGGCGGTGGAGCAATTGGCTACGATTTTGCAGGCTAAGGAACAAAACGAACGGCAGAACAAGGAATTTCTCAAAGCAACCATGTCGGATATCTCACATCAGCTCAAAACACCGCTTGCAGCGATGATGATGTATCAGGAGATCGTCACGGATGAGCCGGATAATGCCGCTGTCGTGCGCGAATTTGCCGCTAAAATGGGGGTGTCGCTGCGGCGGATGGAGACGCTCATTCAAATGATGCTCAAGATTGCCCGATTGGACGCAGGCAGTATTCGGTTTGAACGGCGGTCAGTCGTGGTGGCTGAACTGACGCAAAGCGCCGTGCAGGATCTGCTGACACGCGCGCAGCGGGAGGGCAAAACCATTCGGCTGGACGGTGAACCTGCGCAGCAGCTGGTCTGCGATCCGGCGTGGACGAGCGAAGCTGTTGGTAATCTGGTCAAGAATGCGCTCGATCACACCCGGTATGGTGGGGAAGTCCTTATCTCCTGGGCGCGCACGCCGGTGCTGCTGCAAATCAAGGTGGAGGACGACGGTTGCGGCATTGCGCCTGAGGATCTCCACCATATCTTCAAGCGGTTCTATCGCAGTGAGCGCACATTGGATACGCCGGGTATTGGGTTGGGGCTGCCGCTGAGCAAGTCTATCATCGAGGGACAGGGCGGGCTGCTTTCAGTACAGAGTGAGCCGGGACAAGGCGCGGCGTTTACCCTGTCTTTCCCGCTTACGAAATCGTAAGGTAAAATTCACCCGCTTGTAAGATTGCAGTGCTAAGGTTTGAGGAAAGGAGGTTATCATGTCATGAAAATATTACAGATAGAGGATGTTTGCAAGACCTTCGGGACGGGGGAGGCACGGGTGGACGCGCTGAGGCATGTCTCCTTTTCGCTGGAAAAGGGCACGTTTGCCGCTGTGGTGGGTGAATCCGGTTCGGGAAAGAGCACACTGCTCAACTGCATCGGCGCGTTGGACGCACCCACATCCGGTCATATCCGCATAGACGGACAGGATCTGTTCGCTATGCAGGAGGAAGCGCGCACGATCTTTCGGCGGCGCAACATCGGCTTTATTTTTCAGTCATTCCATCTGATTGGAGAACTGGATGTCGAGCAGAATATCGCCTTTCCGCTGCTGTTGGACTACCGCAAGCCCGATCCGGCGGCGGTGGATGAGATTCTTGACCTGCTGGGGCTGGCTGACCGGCGGCACCATTTACCCGGCCAGTTGTCCGGCGGTCAGCAGCAGCGCGTTGCGATCGGACGCGCGCTTATCACCCGGCCCAAGCTGATTCTGGCCGATGAGCCGACCGGCAATCTGGACAGCAAGAACAGTCAGGACGTGATGACGTTGTTAACGCAGGCATCCCGCCGCTATCAGCAGACCATTCTGATGATTACGCACAACCGGCATCTGACCACTGACGTTGACCGTGTCTTGCAGGTATCCGACGGCGTGCTGACCGATCTGGGAGGGACTACCGATGAAGCGTTATCTTGATCTGGTTTCGATTTCTGCACGGGTACACCGGCGGCAGAGCCGCCTGACCCGATTATGCATCGTATTGGCAGTATTTTTGATCGCAGGGATATTCGGCATGGCCGATATGGAGATCCGCAGCATGACGCAGCGGACTGTGCTCGAACAGGGTGCATGGCATGCGATGTTCCCGGGCCTGACTGACCGGCAGCAGAGTCTGATCGCTCAGCGCGCTGAGGTGGAAATCAGCAGCCGTTATGCTGTGACGAACTATGACCTGAATTTGGACTACACGGTCAACGACGTAAAAACCGGTATCTGCGGCTTTGATGAGTCTATGCTGACGCTGTTTCCTGCGCTTGAGATCGAGGACGGCATGTTTCCGCAGACCGCGACCGAAGCACTTGCAACGAAGGATATGAAACTCCAGCTCGGTTTGTCGGTGGGCGACACAATCACGCTGGAGACGCCGGAAGGACCGCTTGCCGTCACCCTGTCCGGCTTTACTGGTAATAATCCGCTGCTGTCGCAAAGCGGAGCGTATGCACTGTTTTTCAACATCGATGGGTATGAAACATATTTCCTGCCCGATACTAAGTCCGAGGACTTGGTCCTCTATGTTGCTTTTTCTTCGCATTGCCGCATTCCGGATGCGATTGATAATATCTGCGCGGTGTACGATCTGGACGAAAGTCAGGTAGGGCAGAATAAGGAACTGCTGACGCTGACATTGCAGACGGACGACTCCGCCATGGTGCGGCTCTATCTGATCGCGGCGGTGCTCGCGGTGCTGGTGGTGGCGGCAGGCATTCTGATGATCGCGGGCAGCCTGAACAGCAATGTCGCGCAGCGCACCGAGTTTTTCGGCATGCTGCGCTGCCTGGGCGCAACACCCAAACAGGTCAAACGGCTGGTTCGGCGCGAGGCGCTGCAGCTGTGCGTCGGCGCAATTCCAGTCGGGCTTGCCATGAGTGTGGTTACGATTTGGGGATTGTGCGCCGTGCTGCGATGGACCAGCGATTTTTACTTCGGCGATATGCCAGTGTTCGCGGTCAGCTGGATTAGCCTTGTATGCGGGACGGTCATCGGGCTGGCAACTGTGCTGCTGGCGGCGCGCGCCCCAGCGCGGCGGGCGGCGCGCGTGTCGCCGTTGACGGCGGTGTCCGGCAATGCGGCCCCCGGTAAGGCTTGCTACAAGGCGGTGCGGGCAGGTCGCATGCCTGCTGAACTGGTGCTGGGGATACACCATGCGATGGGCAGCCGTAAAAACTTTCTGCTGATGACCGGCTCGTTTGCGTTCAGCATCATCCTGTTTTTGAGCTTCAGTCCAACGCTTGATTTTATGCAATGCGCCATCAAGCCGCTGCAGCCGTACACGCCGGATGCGTCGGTGCTGAGTAAGGACAATAGCTGCACAGTGCCCAAAGAGCTGGAGCAGCAGATCGGCGAACTGCCCTTTGTCGAGCGGGCGTTCGGTCGTAGCTTTGCCTATGACCTGCCGGTGCAGATCGGCGGCGCGGACGCGGACGCCATGCTGGTGTCCTTTGAGGACAATCAGTTCGGCTGGGCGGAAGAGATGGTGCGGGAAGGTGATGTGCAGGCTGCGCGTGACGGGAAAGGTGTGCTGCTGCTGTACAAAGACGGCAGCGGATATGCGCCGGGCGCTCTGGTCACGTTTGCGACGCCGCAGGGCGAGCAGACTGTGCCGGTGGCAGCGACGCTGAACTACACGCCGTTTGCAACCAGCTCGGACACGGTCATCTGTTCGGAAAGCCTGTTTACCGCGATCACCGGTCAGAGCGGCTATACGATCATCGACGTGCAGCTGCGCCATGGCAAGACCGACGAGCAGGCCGAGCAGATCCGGCAGCTCGCGGGCAGCGACTATGCCTTTTCCAACAGGATGCTGAGCAACAGCGAGGTGCGCGGCACTTACTATGCCTTTGCGCTATTTTTCTACGGTTTTCTGGCACTGATCGCACTGATCACGGTGTTCAATATTGTCAACAGTATTTCGATGAGCGTGTCCGCACGTATGAAGCAATATGGTGCGATGCGTGCCATTGGTATGAGCGGCCGTCAGCTGCTGCGTATGGTCGCGGCCGAGACGCTGACCTATGTGGTTTGTGGCATTGTTGTAGGCTGCGCGGTCGGTCTGCCGCTCAATCGGTTCGCTTTTGAAAATATGGTCACGCCGAACTGGGGGAATGCATGGTATATACCGTTCGGTGCACTGGGTCTGATATTGCTGATCATGTTGCTTGCGGCGCTGCTGGCCATCTGGAGTCCGGCCAAACGCATTCGCGCCATGTCCATTGTGGATACGATCAGCGCGCAGTAAAGAAAAACGGCGGCAGGCGTAAGCCTGCTGCCGTTTTGTGCTTGCGGGGTGGAAAAATAAGGTGAGATTGCGTTGGATGTCGGTGCTTCCTATGGCATTGGTTATGCTATTGCGACAGCATATAAAAGTCTGGCGCGTAAATCTTATCCAATGATATCAATGGCGAACCGACCGGAAGAAAGGTTGCCGATGGACGACACGTCATGCCTTGCCGCTCTAGAGAAAAAGGATTATACTATGAGAGACCTATCTCGCTATTAAGGAGAAATTATATGGAGATTCATATCCCCGATTTGTTAGATTTGGAAAAAATTATTGACAGCGGCCAATGCTTCCGTGCGGTTTCGCTCGGCGGAGGAACCTACCGCTTCATCATCGGAGAACAGGTGTTGTATATCCGAAAACTGTCAGATGAAGTCTATGAGGTAAGCTGTGAGCAGGATATATGGGAACAAGTCTGGCATCCTTATTTTGATTTGGATCGGAACTACCATGCCATCAGCAGGACGATTCCGGCGGATGATGCATTCCTGAGTCTGGCCGCGCAAACCGGTGCAGGTATTCGTATCCTCCGTCAGGATCCTTGGGAGATGCTGATCACCTTTATTATCTCTCAACGGAAAAGTATACCAGCCATCCGCGCTGTGGTGGAAATGCTCAGTAAGCGGTATGGCACGAAGATTAAGACACAGAGCGAAACGCTTTACATGTTTCCTACGGCTTTGCAGCTGAAAAATGTATCTGCGGAGGATTTTATCGCTTGTAAAGCCGGATACCGGGCTGCCTATATCTGCGATGCAGTGCAGCAGGTTGTATCGGGAAGTCTGGACCTGAATGCAATCGCGGCTCTTCCTGATGATGCGTTGCTGTCTGAGCTGGAAAGGGTGCGTGGAGTCGGAGTAAAGGTTGCAAACTGCGTGGCGCTGTTTGCCTATGGCCGTACCTCCTGTGCGCCTGTTGATACATGGATTCAGAAAATTATTCAGCAGAAATACAAGGGACACAATCCTTTCGAGCGGTATGGTGACGATGCTGGAATTATGCAGCAGTATTTTTTCTATTATGCGCAGAATCATAAAGTAGAAACGGTGTAACGCCAACCATGTATCTCCTTGTTGTAAAAAACGGCATGGATATGCCTTTGGGGCATATAAATAGATGATAATTAAGTATTTTACATTTTCCTAGCCGGGAATTACAATAGAAGAAAAGGAGGAGTTCATTGTGAAAAAAGCATTGGTTGCCTATTTTTCCGCCACTGGTAACACCGCAAAGGCTGCAAAGATTCTGGCGCAAGCCGCAGGAGCGGACCTTTATGAAATAAAACCGGCAGTACCTTATACCAGAGCCGATTTGAACTGGATGGACAAAGATTCCCGCAGCAGCGTGGAGATGCAGGATAAAAGCTCTCGCCCGGCACTGGCCGATACGAATGCCCGGATTGCAGATTATGATGTCATTTTTTTAGGGTTCCCCATCTGGTGGTATGTCGCTCCTACTATTATCAACACTTTTCTGGAGAGCTATGACTTTGTCGGCAAGACTATCGTTCTTTTCGCCACCTCTGGCGGCAGCGGATTGGGGAAGTCGGCCGCTGGTCTGCAAAGCAGTGCTCCCGGAGCTAAGATTCTGGATGGACGGCTGCTGCATGGTCGGCTGAATGAGGCCGAACTGAAGTCTTGGGTAGAAGGATTGAAGCTGTGATAAAGGACAAGGCGTAGAATGTGCCGGAGTCGACATACAGTATGCAAGGCTGGGCAAAATCGTCCGCACGATTGCAGATTGAGTGGAAGCAAAAACAGACCGGTTGGATTGGCTCTGAAAAAGAAGACTTGGGTCGCTGTGAGGCCGTAGCTTCACAGCGATTTTTTTGAAATAATGGTATTTGACACAATAGCCGCTACAGGTTCAGCTTGACATTTTTCGTTTGGCACATAGAGAAAAGATAGGAACGGTGTTTTTTCTGGACAGCCCATCAGGTTTCTGTTAAACTGGAAAACAAGGATAAAATGCCTGCAATGCAAAGAGAATGAAGAGGATTCGCTATGCCGGGAGATATGAAATCGAAAATTGCAGATGTGTTGAATGAACTCCTCAAACACAAGAAACTGGATAAGATTACTGTCAAAGAATTGGTGGAGGCTTGTCATATCAGTCGGCAGTCCTTCTATTATCATTTTCGGGATATCATGGATGTGGTGGAGTGGTATCAGAACCAAGCACTGAAACAGTCTATTGAGCGCAGTCTTGAGGCTCCGACCTACAAAGCGGCAATCAGGGGCTTTATATACGAAGCCTTTCAGCATAAGGAATTGATCTTACAGTTGATGGCGTCCCAGCGCCGACCGGAGATGGAAGCCTTATTTGTTAAGGCAGTTCATACCTATTTGCAAGAGTTGATTCGAGGCAACAAACTGCGTGTTTTCTGTTCGCCTGAGGACGTGGAAAGTGTGCTTTCCTTTTGCTCCTGCGGTCTTGTCGGCATGATGCTGACAAATCTGAAACAAAAAAATTTGGATGTCGATGTGTTGGCAGAGCAGATGTGCCGCCTTTTGACAGGGGAAATTCCCATTCGCTTTGCAGACCGCAAATCAGGATTGCTGTGACGATTTCTCGCTGGAAAAGGTGAAAAATTCTGCATTTGGTTCAGCTCGAATGCATAGACAAAAAGCCCAAAGTGTCAAACATCTTGACACTTTGGGATTTTTGTCTAAACAGAAACAAGACATTGACAGTGGCAGGATACGGTTCAGGCTGTTATAAAAAAATAGAATACAGATTTGAAGAAACATAAAGGCATAGCGGTTGAGCGAAATGTTTGCTTTATGGAAACACAGGCCGAGTTTTTTTCATTATGCTCAACATTATTGCCTTACGCAAAACAGCTGCCTGTGTATGGAATTTGCACCATAATAACAACCAAAGTCTCCCGGAAAGGAATAATATTTGATGCGAAACTTAAAACCGATTACCACTGCACGCTTTTCCAAAAAACCGGAACAAGGGATATGGGAAAACGTAAATCTGCCCCACACTTGGAATGCGCTGGACGGACAGGATGGCGGAGCGGATTATGACCGTGGGGCCTATACCTACCTTCTGACTCTGCCGGAACCCACTGCTGGAAAGCGGCAATTTATTCAGTTTGAGGGGGTAAATCATATTGCCTCTGTATATGACGGAGAGAATTTGCTCGGCGTTCATGAGGGAGGCTTTTCCACCTTTCGCTTGGAGCTGACCGATGTGATGGCGGCAGGATGCCGCGAGCTGCGCGTAGTGGCGGACAATCGCTCCAGCCATGTCTATCCGCAGCAAGCGGATTTCACCTTCTTTGGCGGTATATATCGAGCGGTTACCTTTCTCGAAGTAGAGCCTGTGCATTTTGATTTGATGTTTCACGGTACAGATGGTGTGTTTGTTGCGCCGCAAGCAGACGGCACGGTATGGATTCATACGCGTACGGTCGATGCGGATGACTGTCAGCTGACATGCTCGATACACGACCCGGCAGGCCGCGAGGTGCTGTGCATAAATGCACCGGCTCAGACCAGTGTCGAGCTGAAAGGTAAGATTGCGCAGCCAGAGCTATGGGATGGACTGAACGCGCCCAATTGTTATACGGCCCGGCTTTCACTGGTGGATGCCAATGGAAAAGAACTGGATCGGGTGCAGACACAATTTGGGTTCCGCACTTTCTTCGCAGATCCGGATGAGGGCTTTTTCTTGAACGGGAAAAGCTATCCGCTGCGAGGGGTATCTCGTCATCAGGACAGAATGAATAAGGGCTGGGCGATTTCTCGGGCTGATCATGAGGAAGATCTGGCTTTGATTGAAGAGGTTGGCGCGAATTATATCCGTCTTGCTCATTATCAACATGACGCATATTTTTATGACCTATGTGACCGCGCAGGCATGGTGCTGTGGGCGGAAATTCCCTTTATCACGGTCTTTATGCATGACGAAGCAGCCAGAAAAAATACCTTGTCTCAAATGACGGAACTGATTCTGCAAAATTACAATCACCCATCCATCTGCTTCTGGGGGATTTCCAACGAGATAACAGTAGGGGGAGACAGTCAGGCACTGCAGGAAAACCTGTTGGAGCTGAATAATCTGGTTCATCAACTGGACGCCTCTCGCCTGACTACGATGGCGCAGGTGACGATGCTGCCGATGGATTCTCCGCACAATCAACTCACGGACGTGCTAGCCTATAACCATTATTTCGGCTGGTATTCTGGGAGTGTGGAACAAAATGGAGTATGGCTGGACGACTTTCATGAAAAATATCCTGCTCGCTGCCTCGGTGTCAGTGAGTACGGCGCGGAGGCGGTTCTGAACTGGCATACGGCCACACCAAAGGCTCGCGATTATTCGGAGGAGTATCAGGCTGATTATCATGAAGCCATGTTGGAAGTATTCTCATCCCGGCCATATTTGTGGTCCACGGCGGTGTGGAATATGTTTGACTTTGCCGCTGACGCGCGCGATGAGGGCGGCAGTTGCGGCAGAAATAATAAAGGACTGGTCACATATGATCGGAAGATAAAAAAGGATGCTTTTTATGTGTATAAAGCATGGTGGAGCAAGCGGCCGTTTGTGCATGTGGCAGGGCGACGGTTTGCCGACCGGGCACCCGGACAGCGGGATATCAAGGTGTATTCCAACCAGCCTGAAATCACTCTGCTGCTCAATGGAGTGGAAGTGGGTACTCTGACCGGTTCGCATGTATTCGTATTTCCTCAAGTGCCGTTGCAGGACGGTCCCAACACTATCACCGCTCGATGCGGTATGGTGGAGGATACCATTACATTGAACGGAGTGGCGCAGCCCAATCCGGACTATATCCTGCCCGGCCAAGACGATACGGAACAAGGCGTTACAAACTGGTTCGCTGATATTCAGGTCGACGGAGAGATGGAATATCCGGAAGGATACTTTTCCGTGCGGGATACCATAGGAGATATCATGAATAATCCGGAGGCCGCTGCACTGATCAAAAAATATGCTGTAGTGCTTTTCGGTTCCATGGCTAAAACAATGGAAAATATGTCCGGACATGCGGGCATGGTGGACAATATATCGCTGGAAAAGGCAATTGAGCTTGCCGGGACCCAAATCAAGGAAAAAAGCAAATGCTATATCAATCAGCAGCTCAATCAAATTGAAAAATAATATCAATGGTCCCAAAGCAGGGAAATGGAAAAAGGAAGGCTCCGTACCAAACGGAGCCTTCCTTTTGTCAGCAATGTTTCATAATGGCTTGTACTGCGGTCTTGGTATCGGTCAGTGAGAACAGTTCGTAGCCCACGCGACCGGTAAAGCCGCAGGCTTCAAGGTGTGAAAGCACTTTTTTGTAGTTGATTTCGCCGGTGCCCGGCTCGTGACGACCGGGGCATCCACTACATGAATATGGCCGAATGTATCGCCGTACCGAGTGATTGTGTCATAGATACAGCCTTCATTGATCTGCATGTGATACACGTCGTACAGAAACTGAAGCCGCGGTGAGCCAATTAGCCGGACGATTTCCGCCTCCATCTGTGTCGTTGCAAGGAAGTTGCCGACATGGTCGGTCGCAATGTTGAGCGTTTCCAGATTCAGAGTGATGCCCTCGGCGTCCGCAAGTTTGACACAGTCGAGCAACGTGTCGTACATTTTGCGGTGCGGTTATTCAATTTCAAAAATTTTGATGGAATGTAATTCATGCAGCAACTTGGCGGTAGTCAGAAGCAGGCATATGCCAGCCTTGTCGATTTGCTCGAAAGACATGGACGCGAGGAGGAACGTGTTGGGATTTGGCACATAATATGACAATGGCAACTGCCAGAAAGGAGAACCACTTATTATGGTTACTGCAAATTCCAATATTCTCGATGAAACGCAGACTTGTCCTGCTGTAGGCTATCAATCGGCCTCTATTTGTGTCCCGGTAACGGTTACACCCTTTGCACAGGCCGGTACTACCGTCACGAAGTGCTGCGGCTCTCCGGTTGTCATTCCGGGACGTGAAGTGTGTGGCGGCGTAAAGAACGGTTCCTGCGTTTTTACCATTTCGCAGGATATTTGTGTTGCTGTGCCGGTTGAGTTCGGTGCGGTTGCAACCGTAGGTGACAGCTTTGTCAGCTGCAATGGCGTTTCGGAGGAGGATATTTGCACTTCTTGCGAAAAAATTCCTGCTGAAACGGTAACTCCGGTGGTATAATATTCGCCATATTGTATGCTGCTTTGGGTGGCATACAATGGATAGCAGACCGATAATGAAAGCCGCAGACTGCAACAAGAAGTTGCAGCCTGCGGCTTTTGTCAGGTGTGGAGTGAATAGAATTTGCCGCAATCATTGCAGCTTTTTCTTCAATGCAAGCACATTTTTCTCAATTTTTTCGATGGTTTCGGCAAAAACCTCATCGCTTTGACCGGATGGATCATCTAGCCCCCAGTTTTCCGCATACTGATAACGGACTTGAGGACAACTGACATTGCAGCCCATAAAGATGACAATATCCGGTTGGGGGATATCAGAGAGCAGTTTGCTGTATTGCGTTTCCTCCATGTTGATACCGTGCAGTTGCTTCATCATGCGGACTGCATCAGGGTTGATGCGGTCTTGCCGCTGCGTACCGGCGGAGTAGCTTTCAAACACATCGCCGGCAAGCTGTTTTCCCAGCGCTTCTGCTATTTGACTGCGACAGGAATTGTGTACGCAGAGAAAGCAGACTTTGGGCTTTCCGGTACAGCGCAGCGCAGGTTTTCCGCCTTCTAAACGGTTGTCCGTGACCGGACAGCAATCTTGGTTCATTTTCATGTTCCTTTCAAGCAATTTGCTTCATATGCACTCAGCCGCATATCCCTTTTAGGATATCTGCGACCTCGTCTGGTTTGAGAACCTTGCCCATGACTGCCGGCTTTTCGTTGATAACCAGCGCGGGCATGCGCATGACGCCGTAACCGGCGATTTGCGCCATATCGGTCACATATTCCACCTCCGCATTCAGTCCCATACCGGCAACCGCCTGCTTCGTGTTTTCCAGCAGCGTGTGACAGGAAGCGCAGCCGGTGCCCAGCACCTTGATGGAAAGCGTACATGCATCGGTTTCGATGCGCTCTTTTGCACTTTCTGTGGTGCTTGTTTCGGCTGCGTGACAGCCGCACTGACAGGCACAGGCAGGCGCTTTTTCCTCAGAGTTCTTTTTCTTTCCCAAACCGAACAGTCCCATGATAAAAAACCTCCTGAATATAGTGTGTATAGTTTAAATGAGAATAAATACATTTATGATCTTACATCAAAAAATACTGAAAGAAATTAAAGAAATAGCCGACCAGTATGATACCCACGGTACAGATGGCAATAAACACTGCCAACAGTTTGGGCTTTACCGCTTTTTTGAGCATAATGAGGGAAGGCAGACTCAATGTGGTGACTGCCATCATAAAGGAAAGGATGGTGCCAAGTCCGGCTCCTTTGAACAGCAGGCTTTCCGCGACGGGGATGGTGCCGAAGATGTCAGCATACATCGGAATGCCCACTACCGTGGCCAGAATGACCGCAAAAGGATTGCCGCTGCCCAAAATGGTCTCCACCCATGCCTGCGGAATCATATTGTGAATCACCGCGCCGATTGCAACGCCGATAAAAATATAGGGCGCAACCTTCTTGATGGTGCCAAGCAGTTGTTCTTTGGCAAATTCGATCCGATCCTGCCGAGTGAGCGTTCCGTTTTCGGTTTGCATATATGGTGCGTTTTTGATGAAATCCTCTACATAGCGGTCCATCTTCAGCTTTTCCAGCAGCGTTCCTCCGGCAACCGCGATGACCAGACCCAGAATGACATACACAACCGCGATCTTTGCGCCAAAAACGCTCATCAGCAATACCAGTGAGCCGAGATCCACCATTGGGGAGGATATAAGAAAGGAGAAGGTCACGCCTATCGGCAGACCTGCGCTGGTAAAGCCCATGAAAATGGGAATGGATGAACAGGAACAAAAAGGGGTTACCGTACCGAGCAAGGCCGCGGCGGTGTTCGCACCGATGCCGTGGAACCGCCCCAGAATCTGTCGGGTGCGCTCGGGCGGAAAGTAGCTTTGAATATATGAGATACCGAATATCAGTACAGACAGCAGAATAAAAATTTTAATGGTGTCGTACAAAAAGAATTGCAGGCTGCCGCCCGCGAGGCCGTTTGGATTCAGGCCAATGGCTTCCAGACCGTTCCCGATCAAGGTATTGAGCCACTTCATTCCCAGAATTTGATTCTGAAAAAACAGCCAGATGGTACGAAGTGTTTCCATGAAGTATACTCCTTTCACTGGATAAATAGTTCTAAAATTTTCGATTTGATAGTCGGAATAAAAGCCATCGGCTAAACGACGGCTTTTACTTTTTGCAAGCGCAGCCTGTCTGCGGGCAGGTGCTTTTGCGTGTCAGCTCCGCAAGCAGTTGCTTTGCCTTTTCACTGCCTTGGTCGCTGATGGCATAGTGTGTCCATTTGCCTTCTGTGCGGCCGACCACGATGCCGGAATCACATAAGATTTTCATGTGATAGGAAAGTGTGGACTGACTGATTTGCAAATCCTCCAGCAAAACGCAGGCACACTTTTCGCCGCTGCGCAGCAGTTCCAGAATCTGCAGACGGTTGACATCGCAAAATGCTTTGAATACTTTCGCATCCGCTGCGTGATTGCGCATGAAAATCTGCCTCCTCAAATTTAAATTATTCGATTTAAGAAGAGTATATAACTCATATCGAGAAATGTCAATATATTATGCTGTAATTTCATTTGAATAGGCAAAACAGGTGGTCCATGCAAATGGTTATTTATTCGTAAATTTGAAAATATATTCAAAAATTATATGGAAATAATTGAAATTCCGAGGGAAAAATGCTATATTAAAAGACAAGCCTGCCAAAAGGCGGTAAATTTAAAAAAGGGATGAAGTAAATGGATCAGAAATGGCACAAGCGGTTCAGTGCGGTCGCACTGGCTGCGGTGATTGCGGCGAGTACCAGCATTAGTGCAGGCGCCTGCTGCGGTGTGTATGTCGGCAGCGAACAGTCGGCGAACGGGTCGACTTACGTGGGCCGCTCCGAGGATATCGGTAAGCTGTACGATAAAGTATTTGAAGTACGTCCGGCGGCTGACCATGCGGACGGCGAGATGTATGAAGATACATATGGATTCTCCATGCCGTATCCGGCGCACACCTACCGCTATACTGTGATGCGCGACTCGGTGGAGATGGGCGAATCTGTTGTGGATGCGAACGGAAATCTCGTGCGAGAAGCCTACGGCGAAGTCGGTATGAACGAAAACGGCGTTGCGATGAGTGCGACGGTTTCGACGGCAAACAATGAAAAAGCCGAGGCAGCCGATCCGTTGGTAGAGACCGGTATCTGTGAGATCTCCCTCAACTCGGTTGTCCTGATGACGGCGGAGTCCGCACGAGACGGTGTGGAGAAACTGGCCAAGATCATTGACACCTATGGTTCCGGTGAGTGCAACTCGTTTACCATCAGTGATGCCAACGAAGTGTGGGACTTTGAAACGCTGTCCGGTCATCAGTATGTTGCGGTCAAGATGCCGGTGGATAAGGTTTCGGTCAACCCGAACATGGTGGTGATGAACGAGATTGATGTTTCCGATACGGAAAATGTCATTGCGTCGGATGCGTTGATTTCTCTGCCGCTGGAGAATGGTTTTCTGGTTTCTTCGCAGAAGGGCGAGGCAGCCGATGAGAAGATTACCAAAATCGACATCCAGAAAACCTATGGTTCGGAAGATTTCGGCAATGGGCAGTATTTCCGTTACTGGCAGGGTGTTAACTATCTGAATGAAGCGCTGTCGGAAACGGTTTCGGTCGAGCGCGAAGGCGAGGCTGCACCGGAAGGTCCGTTCAATATGCTGTTTGAGGCGGACCATGAGCTGACCACATATGAAGTGCTGCGTCTGCTGGCTTACCGCGGTGAAGGTACGGAATACGCGGCGGATAACAATCCGGAGAATAATCCGAATGGCACTGCTATCGGCAACGAGCGTCAGGCAGAATGTCACATTTTTGAGATTCGCAGCGATATGCCGGAAGCATTGGCAACTGTGCAGTGGCAGGCCATGTCCCGCGCGGACTTCTCGGTTTATCTGCCGTATTACAGCAATCTGCTGACCGATACGTCGGAAATTTTCCAGACCGAGTACAGTACGGATGCAGAAAATATTGAAGAAGTGCTGGACGATGCGGATTTCCCGGCGGAAACCTCCGCTTATTGGGTATTTACCGCCATCAACGACCTGTGTGATAACGACCGCGCGCGTTACGGCACAAATGTCAAGCTGTATTGGGAAAAATACCAGAAAGCACTCATCGAGCAGCAAGCTGCGGTAGATAAAGAGATGGAACGCATTTATGTGGAAAGCCCGGAGCAGGCTGAGAAAACGGCAACGGCGTTGGGTAAAGCGGTTTCGGAAGAGGCGTTTGCAAACGCCAAGAGCATCCTGACTGAGCTGCGCGCCTTCATCGCGCAGGACAAGGCGGGCGAGCTGACCAAGGACGATGTGTTTACCCCCACAGTTTTGACTGAGAACAAGATGCCGACCTACGCCATCGACATGGCAGTCGAAGAGGAAACTGGCTTTGACGACGTTTCGTCCTCTGCGTGGTATGCTGACGCAGTAGAGTACGTGGTCAGCAACGGTGTGATGAACGGTACAGGCGACACCACGTTTGAGCCGGATGCGGCGCTGTCCCGCAGTATGATGGTACAGGTGCTGTACAACATGGAGAACAAGCCTGCGGCTTCGGATGCTGCCTTTATCGATGTGGCGGATAACGCTTGGTATGCGGATGCGGTTGCATGGGCGGCAGAAAATAAGATTGTTAATGGCGTAGAGGAAAATCAGTTTGCACCGGATGATAATATCACTCGTGAGCAGATGGCGGCCATTCTGTATCGCTATGCCCAATATAAGGGTCAGGATGTTTCGGCCCGTGCGGATATGAATGCCTATACGGATTTTGCTGAAATTTCCAGCTATGCCGAGCCAATGCTTGCATGGGCAGTATCGGAAGGTCTGATAACCGGCAGCAGCGATACAACCCTTAGCCCTGCGGGGAATGCCACCCGTGCAGAAGTAGCGGTTGTTTTGATGCGTTACTTACAGCAGATTTCCTGATTCTTTTCGTAGTGAAACAAACCAAGCCGGGCAGCGATATGCTGCCCGGCTTGGTTTTTCTGTTTTGTCTTTTGTCCGGCAATATGGTTTGCGATATTTTGCGGCAGGGCCGTGGGGTACGCAGCAGGAAAAACCGGATTATTCCGAGCAAAGAACCGGCGCAATATGGGAAAAGCCCCATGCCGTCGCATTTGTACGGCATGAGGCTTGGGGGGAAGGGGTGTCTAAGAATGGGGGGAGGATTTTTGCTTTTCCGCTTTCTGTTGGGCTTGTTCGTCAGCCCGTTTGACAACACGGATGCCGATGGTGAGAAATACAGCAGAAACGATTGCAGCTGTCAGCACAAATCCATCCTGTAAAGTAAACAGGAATCGGTCGGCCAGCATAACGGTGACAATCAGTATGCTGCCAAAAGCCTCCAGTTGAAGGCCGCGCTGTCTGGATAACATGAGAACTGCTCCTTTCCCGGTATGTTATTGTACGCCCATAGCGGTAAGAATGATGCGCATGATAACAAGGCTGATTGCTGCATCCAGCAGGCAGATGCCGATTAGAAGCGGATGCCATTTTTTGTTTGAGCCGGTAACCAGTACAATACGGGCATAGTGGCCGATCAGGGTGCCCATCAGAATACAGGCGGGCAGCATCATGGAGGCTTGGCCCAGCGTCAGCGTACCGGCCTGATACATGGAAGCGGCGGTCGCGCAGCCGGAGGCCTTTGCAAAGAACGCGGAAATCAGTACTGCAAAGGCTTCGCCGGGCAGACCGAACAGTCCCATGACAGGGGCCATCACGGTGCCGAGCAGATCCATCAGACCGGTTTCCTGCAAAATGTAAACCAGTACATAGCCGAGAATCATAGCCGGTGTGATGTTTTCAATGCCGACTTTAAAACCTTTGGCACAACCTTTGAGAAAAGTATCGACGATAGATGGCTTCTTCGCCGCGGCCGGAGCCGCCGGAGCGGATGGCTGCGCAACGGATGCCGTTTTAACTTCTGCACTCATTTGGTTATCCTCCCTTTAAGCCTTGTTTCTTTTGGCATGCAGCACCAGACGAACGATATTGGCGCCGATCAGCTTGCAGATAAACATGATAACAATACAGGGTCCAAGCGCAACCGGACAAATGGCAACCAGCGGTGCGCCGCCGGTAATGGTATTGTTGATGCACGCGGAACCGGCATATTGATAGGCCACAAAGATGGTTCGTTCATCGTCGGTAATCTCGCCGTTTTCATATAGTTCGCGGGTCATGACGGCAGCCACATCCGAGCCGGTAAAGCTGGAGATAAACGCAATGCCGCATTTGCCGGGGATGCCCATGAGAGGGCGCAGCAGCGGACGGAATACGATATCGGATGCCTTGAAAGCACCAAGCTGTTCAAATACGCCCAGCAGGCCGCAGAAAAACATGACGGCGGGAATAAGGTTGAAACCGGCCATGAAACCATCCTTGGCGCCGGTACCGCCCGAGCCAATCAGATTAGCACCTGTGTCGCCAATCTGGCCGAATGAGCCGGACAGGTTGGTAAAGTCCAATACCTTAAGCGGGCCGTCCACCGTGCGGAATGCGCCCGACAGAACAAGAATCAGGACAACCAGCGCGATCCATGCGCCAATACCGATTTTTTCCTTGTTTTCTTCGCTTTTTTCTTTCATCTGCGTTTCCTCCTTTGATATCTCTTTTATCCCTTGGTGAAATCATCTTCCAGCGTACATGCGGCACAGGCGGCCAAAATACATCGCTGGAACATGGATTCTACTTCTGCGTATTCATTGGGCGTGTGGTTGCCTTCACCGCGCGCACCCATGCCGCACACTGTGGGAACACCGCATGCGACCGTGATTCCGGAATCAGACAGACCGCCTACCTGGAAACAGTCAATCTCTCCAAAGCCGCAGGACTGCGCGGTCTTTTTCAAATGTCCGAATAACGCCATGACGCCGTCGGTCGTATCCATGCAGTTTATCAGACGACTGATATCCAGCTCCGCCCAAGTATCCGGTACCGTGCTGTTTGCGGTGACCCGTTCCAGCTCGGTCAGGATCTCGTTTTTAATCTCAGTTGTGGGAAAGCGGATGCCAATATGGATAGTACACTGGTCCGGTATTGTGTTCTCTCCCATTCCGCCAGTAATTTTGCCGCAGTTGATAAGGCGGCCGCGAGAAAAGTCGTTATAGGCTTCTAAATCTGCAATTTTGTGTGCAGCTTCCAAAATGGCCGAGCGGCCTTTTTCGGGTGCGATGCCGGAATGTGCAGCGACGCCATGCACGGTGATTGTGACCGGTCCGCCGCCTTTGCGACCGACAACAAAGCGATTGTCCATATAGCCGGTTTCAAAATTGAATGCAGCCAGAGCGCCGACCGCTTCGGAGGCCATCACTTCCTTGGCATTGGAGAACATGTGCAGGTTTTCTTCATCGCCGGCAAAAATGCATTTGATGGGACGGTCGCGGAATCCGGCCTCGGTCAGCGCCTTGATTGCATACACCGCGATTACCAGACCGGCTTTCATATCCAGTACGCCCGGACCGTGTGCAAAGCCGTTTTCATCAATGCGGAAGGGGTATTCCGTTGCAGCGCCTTCCTTAAAAACCGTATCCATATGTCCGATAAACAGCAGCGGTGCTTTGGTGCTTTCGCTGTTCCATTCACCGACCAAGACATCGCCGGCGTTTTCCATCGGAATGACACGTGTTTTGGCGCCTGTACCTTCCAATTCGCGGCGCAGGATGTTGCAAACGGCGGTTACACCATCCAGTTGGCGCGAGCCGCTTTCCGTGTTGACCAATTCTTCCCAAAGGGAAAGCATAGGCTTGCGGTTTCCGTCGATATAACGGCGGATTTGTTCAAAAATTTGTTCCATGGTGGAGTCCTCCTTTTTATCTGCTCACAGCATACGTACCGCGATACCCGCCAGCAAAACCGAGGCGATGGTAACGGTGACGAATCCAGCTGTCAGCATTTTTGGCAGTAAGTAATTGAGTATTGCGGCCTTTTCCTGTTCGTTGCGGCCAAAGGCTTCCGCAACCTCCTGTGGGATCAGCATGGTAGTGGGAAAGCCGAAGGTGCAGCTGATGCCGAGGGAAATCGACAGCGCAAAGGGAATGTGCAGCAGTTTGGCGCAGGCAAAGCCGACAATTACGATGCCGCCGACGCCGCAGATTGCGGAAAGCAGCAGTGCAGGCAAAACGGATACAACCTGCTGCGGCGTTGTGGTGGACAAATTGGAGAAAATCAAAATGGTGACAAAAAAAGTAATCAAAGAACTGGACTTGGTTTTCTCCAAAATTCCTTTCTCCAAAAATCCAGCCGCGAAAAATACAGCGCCCATAATCAGGCAGAGCACATAGTAGTGAATGACGCCGTCGGTCAGTTGGGAAAGGTAGTAGGCGACCAGTGCTGTAAGCCCCAGTTTTGCGAGATAGACGGACGGGCGGGCAAATGCGGGAGGCAAACAGAGAGGACCGCGCTTTTGGGCAGAGGCTTCTCCCTGCTGCGCTTCGCTGTATTCTGCGACCAGCTTGGCATCTTCCCGGAATTGTCGTGCAGTACGGCGCAGCAAGAGCGAAGCGATGGGCACACCGATAAATTTTTGCGTGACATAAAGCACAATGCAGAAGGTACTGGCCTGCGCGAGCCCCATTTCGTCAAGCGCACTGGTCATAATCAGTGTAGCTGCGCTGCCACCGGCGAAAATCGGAGCGCCGGCAATTGCCATGTCGCGGCCAATCAGGGGCATGCCAATCAGAATAATCACAGCCACCGCACCGCAAACACAGAACAGGGCAGTGAGAACCACCTTCCACTGACGGCGCAATTCGGCAAAGTCGATTGTGGTGCCCAGAGAAACGATTAGAAGACCCGCAATCACATTGCCAAAGCCGGTCACCTGTGCATCCTCAATTAAGGAGCGTGGCAGCACGCCGCTCCAGAATCCGGCAAGCAGCAGAAGCGCAATGCCAAGTACTGTAGAAAAAACTGCCTTGGTTCGCTGCGCAATCAGTTCTCCTGCAGCATAGATACATAACAAAACGGTGAGCGCCAGAACCGGTGTCATATCCCTCATCCTTTCTTGGTTTCAGCATACCATGTTACTTTTTTGCCTGTCCAAATCGAAAAAATTATAATGCAGTTATAAATGATACATAATGGCAAAAAATGAGATGATAGGCGGAAGAAAATTGGTATTTTTACACAAAGAAAAAGGCGCTATGTACAAACATAGCGCCTTTGCTTTGATGTTTTAACTATAGCAAGATTGCATTCTGATGTCAACTAAATAATAGTTATAACGCAGTCATAACTATTTCGCATAACAGGTTATAACGACTTTCCTGTTCAATGTACTGCGGCTGGCGACGAATACAGCCCGTTGAGAAGTTCGACAAAGGCCTGCGCCTCCGGGCTGAGCAGCTCTCTTTTTCGCTGCAGCCAGCCGACGTTGATTTTCACATTGCAGTTTCGGATGGGAATGGTCTTAATGCCGTAACGCGCGTAATCCGGCGCGCTCAGCCCCGGGCCGAACCGGAACACATCGGTTGTGCTGAGCAGCGCGAGAATGGCGGCACTATCGCTGACATACACCACTTTTTTATGTTCGGTCAGCCGAACACCGTCGATTTCCAGATAAAAGGTCAGGTTGGAGAAATAGTCGTCCGGAAGTCGTACGATGGGATATTGTAAAAGCTGCTCCATCGTGACCTCATTTTGTACATATAATGGACTGTGCGGGCCGATGTTGGCATACCAGGTATCCTCTCCCAAGGGATTGAAAACCAGGTTTTTGAAGTGCAGCATATGCTTGAGCTCCTTGGCCTGTACGTTGTTGCTCATTACAAATCCAATTTCGGCCTCTCCGCTTTCCACGCTTTCAATTACCTGCTGCATCCGCTGTTCCACCAGTTTTAAGGAGATGTCCTCCTGCTTATGTGCATTGTAAAATTCGCTGATGAGCCGTCCCATGGTGATGATGGGATAGGAAGCAATCGAAAGAATGCGCGGGCGCTCTTTCGAGGATAAGCCCTGAATCAGTTCCATCTGATTGAGGATGGTACGCGCATACTGATACAGCTTTTTTCCTTCATCGGTCAGCACAACGCCTTTATTGGTGCGATTAAAGATGCGCACCTTCAGTTCGTTTTCCAGATTGCTGATGGCTTTGCTCAGATTGGGCTGGGTCACAAACAGTTTTTCCGCAGCTTTGTTGATGCTGCCCTGCTCTGCGACGGTCACAAAATAGGTAAGCTGATGAATCTGCATTGACAAACGCCCCATTTCTCATTGGATAAGAATAGTTTATCACAAAAATAGATTTTTTTCGAGAGCATTCGACATTGCGGATGGAAAGAAAGATGTTGTGCTTGTCATATGGCTGTCCGAGTCGGGCGTTAATGAGGGAGGAAATAGGATTTCGTCGCAGATGTTTGGTTGAGGCAGTTCATACGACGGTTCTGAATTACTCTGAAATTGCAACAGAAGCAGAGAAAGGACTTGCTGCCTGCGGTTTGCAGGCGACAAGTCCTTTGGTACTATATTTAAGTGGAGGGCAGATGCTTAAAGCTGCGGCAGCAGATTGGCAAGTTCGAGCGCAGCGATAGCGGCGTCCGCGCCCTTGTTGCCGGCCTTGGTGCCGGCGCGCTCGATGGCCTGCTCGATGTTTTCGGTGGTCAGTACGCCGAAGGTGGTCGGTACGCCGGTCTGCAGGTTGACCTGCGCTACGCCCTTGGAAACCTCGTTGCAGACATAGTCATAGTGCGAGGTCGAGCCGCGGATAACCGCACCGAGGCAGAGAACGGCGCAGTATTGACCCGATTGCGCGAGCTTGAGCGCTGCAAGCGGGATTTCAAACGCGCCCGGCACCCAGACAAGTGTGATGTCATCGGTGTCTACGCCGTGACGCACGAGCGTGTCCTCTGCGCCGGAGATCAGCTTAGAGACGATGAATTCATTAAAGCGCGATGCAACGATAGCAAATTTACCTTTGCCGGCAACCAGTTTTCCTTCAAGTACTTTCATTTTTTCTTCCTCCCATGACGTTATAGATTATGATTACAGCATGTGCTTGAACAGATGGCCCATCTTAATCTGCTTGGTGCGCAGATAGAACGCATCATCTTCCTGCGGGTCAATCTCGATCGGGACACGTTCGACGATTTCCACGCCGAAGCCGTCCAGACCATAGATTTTTTCCGGGTTATTGGTCAACAGACGCAGCTCCTTTGCGCCAAGGTCCTGCAAAATCTGTGCGCCGATCCAGTATTCGCGCAGGTCGGGTGCAAAGCCGAGTTTGACGTTGGCTTCGACGGTATCCCAGCCCTGTTCCTGTAGCTCGTATGCCTTGAGCTTGTTGATAAGACCGATGCCGCGGCCCTCCTGCCGCATATAGAGCAGCACGCCGCGTCCTTCGCGATCGATTTGCTGCATGGCGGCTGCAAGCTGCTGGCCGCAGTCGCAGCGGCGAGAGCCGAACACGTCGCCTGTCAGGCATTCCGAATGCACACGGCACAACAGGTTTTTGCCGTCTCCGATGTCTCCCTTGACCAGTGCCACATGATGCTCGCCGGTCAGGTCGTTGATGTAACCGTAAATCTGGAACTCACCGAAGCGGGTCGGCAGCTTGGCGCAGGCCTCACGCACGACATGTTTGTCGTGGCGGCGGCAGTAATCCTGCAGCGCTTTGATTGTGATGACCTTAAGCCCCCACTTCGCCGCATGTTCAAGCAGCTCAGTTGTGCGCATCATCGTGCCGTCGTCGCGCATGATTTCGCAGCACAGGCCGCATTCTTCCAGCCCCGCCAGTCGGCACAGGTCAACGGTTGCCTCGGTGTGTCCGTTGCGGGTAAGCACGCCACCATAGCGTGATACCAACGGAAAGACATGGCCGGGACGACGCAGATCTGACGGTTTGGAGTTGGGATCGGCGCACATGCGGCAGGTGTAGCCGCGCTCCTCTGCAGAAATGCCAGTGGTGGTTTCCACATGGTCTACCGAGACGGTGAATGCAGTCTGATGGTTGTCGGTGTTGACCTTGACCATTTGTTCCAGCCCCAGCCGCTGCGCCACGGCTTCGCTCATCGGCGTGCAGATTAGGCCCTTGGCATATGTCGCCATAAAGTTGACATTCTCAGTAGTGGCGAACTGGGCGGCGCAAATCATGTCGCCTTCGTTTTCACGGTCGGGGTCGTCGATGGAGATGATGATGCGGCCGGCGCGCAGTTCATCCAGCGCCTCTTCGACCGTGCAATATTGCTGTTTCATATGGATTGTCCTCCTTTTATTTTTTTTTAGAACCCATGTTGGGCCAGAAATTCCATAGTGATACTGCTTGAAGCGGATTTTTCAGCCGGTGAATACGGTGTAAGCAGCTTTTCGACATATTTTCCGATAACGTCGCACTCCAGATTGACCGTCTCACCCGGCTTTTTGTCCAGCAGGATGGTCTGCGCGCCTGTGTGTGGGATGATGGATACCGAAAAACCGGTCTGGTCCACCGCCGCAACCGTCAGACTTACGCCGTCAATTGCAATCGAGCCTTTTTCCACGATATATCGCAGCAGGGAAGCGGAGGTGTGCACAGTCACCCAAACCGCGTTGTCCTCGCGCTTTTGGGATGCAATTGTGCCGGTGCCGTCGATGTGACCGGAAACAATGTGTCCGCCGAAGCGACCGTTCAGGGGCATGGCGCGCTCAAGATTGACCGGTGAGCCGCTTTGCAGTGCGCCGAGGCTAGAGCGCCGCAGCGACTCGGCCATGACGTCTGCGCTGAAGCTGTCCGCCGTCATCGCGACAACGGTCAGACACACGCCGTTGGTGGCGATGCTGTCGCCGAGCTTGGTGCCTTCCAGCACGGTTTTCGCCGCGATGGTGAGTCTTGCGCCCGCGGCGCCGCGCTCGATACGGCGTACGGTGCCGATTTCCTCAATGATACCGGTAAACATATTACAGCACCCCCTCGAGCAGGAAGTCCGCACCCAGCGGCGTGACAGTTGCGTTTTTGAGTGTCAAAGCGTCTGACATATGGGCGAAACCTGTGCCGCCGAGCGGGGTTTTGGCGGTACTGCCGCCAATCAGTTTGGGTGCGATATAAGCCTGCACTTTATGGACGATACCTGCCTCAAGCGCTGCAAACGCCAGCTCTGCGCCTCCTTCAAGCAGGATGCTGTCCAGACCGCGCGCAGCAAGCTGATGCATCAGGTCGTTCAAGTCCACTTTGCCGTTTTGTGCCTTGCACAGCAATAGGTGTGCGCCTGCTTTTTTGAGTGCCGTGGCGCGTTCGTTCCATTCGGTCACGGCGATGACCGTGTCGGTGTCGTGCGCGGTGCGAATGAGTTGGGAGTCCAGCGGCGTGCGCGCGTGACTGTCACAGACAATGCGGCATGGGTTGTGTCCGTCCTCGATGCGGCAGGTGAGCAATGGGTCGTCTGCCAGCACGGTGCCGACGCCAACCATGATGCCGGATAGGCGTGCGCGTGTCTCGTGCACGTGACGGCGGGCGGCTTCGCCCGTTACCCAGCGGCTGTCGCCGGTGTACGCGGCAATCTTGCCGTCCAGCGTCATAGCATATTTGAGTACAACATACGGGGTTTTGTTTGTGATGAAGTGAAAGAATACCTCGTTGAGCTGGCGGCACTCGTTCTCACAGATGCCGGTTTCGACCGGAATGCCTGCATCCCGCAGAATCTGTGCTCCCTTGCCGGCAACAAGCGGGTTTGCGTCCAGACACCCGACGAATACACGACCGATGCGCTTTTCGAGAATGGCTTCTGTGCAGGGAGGGGTGCGGCCCCAGTGGCAGCATGGCTCAAGCGTAACGTATAAGTCTGCGCCTGCCGGGTCCTCCGTGCAGTTTTTCAGCGCGTTGCGTTCAGCGTGCAGGCCGCCGCAGTATTCATGCCAGCCTTCGCCGATGATGCGTCCGTCTTTAACGATGACGCAGCCGACCATTGGGTTAGGGCTGACGTGTCCTGCGCCGCGTTTGGCCAGTTCAAGTGCGCGGCGCATATAAGATTCCGTTTGGTTTTGCAATCGGATCACCTCGCCAAAACAGCCTGTTACGGGCTGTAAAATGAAAAATCGCCCCGAAAGCAGATGCTTCGGGGCGAAACGTCATAAAAATAAAAAATCTGAAACACAAAATGTGTTTCAGAACAGCAAACAAGCGAAAACGGAACAAAATCCGTTTTTCGCGCATTCTTCTTTCATCCAGACTATACTGTCGGCTTCGGAGTTTCACCGAATCATGCATTCGCTTTGAAAAAGCGTCCGCTCGCGGGCTGTACCGCCGGTAGGGAATTGCACCCTGCCCTGAAGAATCCTGATATTCGGTTTTAGCACAGCAGTTAAATGCTTTGCTGAACACAGTATATACCCGCAAGAACAAGAATGCAAGCATTTTATGAAAAAATATGCAGAGGCGGCCTTGGCCGCCCCTGCATTTGGGAAGAGTATAAAGAAAAGAGAAAAGAATGTGGCTTATCTACATTTTTATCATAGCGTAGTCACATCAAATCCGGAGCAAAAGAAAATCAAATTTGTGCAAAAAAACAGAACAAGGGCAGGGAGCCGGTAAACCGGAAAAGAACGCTTGTGAGACAGGCGGGAACGTGCTATAATATTTCCATATTGCTATTATGGAACAGATAAGGAGCTTTCGGGGTGAAAAATCGCGAGCAAATTCGTAATTTTTCCATTATTGCGCACATCGACCACGGTAAGTCCACGCTTGCCGACCGCCTGCTTGAGCAGTGCAAAGCGGTATCTCAGCGCGAGATGGAGGAGCAGTTACTCGACAATATGGATCTGGAGCGCGAACGCGGCATCACGATTAAGGCGCGCGCCGTGCGTATGGAATATGAGGCGGACGACGGCAAAACCTATGAGATGAATCTCATCGACACGCCGGGGCATGTTGACTTCAATTACGAGGTCTCTCGTTCGCTGGCTGCGTGCGAGGGTGCGCTGCTGGTTGTGGATGCGGCGCAGGGCATCGAGGCGCAGACGTTGGGCAACACCTATCTTGCGATTGACGCGGGGTTGGAGGTTGTGCCGGTTATCAATAAGATTGACCTGCCGGCTGCGGACGCGCCGCGCGTCAAGCAGGAGATTGAGGATATCATCGGCATCCCGGCTGAGGACAGCCCGGAGATTTCCGCCAAAATGAATATTAACATTCATTCCGTGCTTGAGCGCATCGTGTCGGACATCCCCGCGCCGACGGGCGATCCGGATGCACCGCTGCGCGCACTGATATTTGACAGCCAGTACGACCCTTATAAAGGCGTTATCGTCTATATGCGCCTGATGGAGGGCTGTATCCGTCCGGGGATGAAGGTCAAAATGATGGCGACCGGCGCGACGTTTCAGGTGCTCGAATGCGGCTACATGCTGCCGCTCGGGCTATCCCCGCAGCAGGAGCTGTGCGCGGGTGAGGTCGGTTACTTTACCGCATCCATCAAGACCGTATCCGACACTCGCGTCGGCGACACGGTCACCGAGGCTGAACGCCCGACGGCGGAGGCCCTACCGGGTTATCGTCCCGCGCGGCCGATGGTGTTCTGCGGTATTTACACCGAGGATGGTTCCAAATACCCCGATCTGCGCGATGCACTGGAGAAATTGCAGCTCAACGATGCGGCGCTGTCCTTCGAGCCGGAAAGCTCGGTAGCGCTGGGCTTCGGTTTCCGCTGCGGGTTCCTCGGCATGCTGCACATGGAGGTCATTCAGGAGCGACTGGAGCGTGAGTTCGACCTCGATTTGGTCACGACGCTGCCGAGCGTGGTCTATGAAATTGTCAAGACCGACGGCACGGTTGTCCAGTGCGACAACCCGCATGATTATCCCGATCCGGGTCTCATTGAGGAGGCGCGTGAGCCGTTTGTCAAGGCGACCATCATGACGCCGCAGGAATATGTCGGCAACATCATGCCGATGTGTCAGGAGCGGCGCGGCATATTTAAAGACATGCAGTATCTGGATGCCAATCTGGTAGAGCTGCACTATGAAATGCCGATAAACGAAATTATTTACGACTTTTTTGACGCGCTCAAGGCACGCACTCGCGGCTACGCTTCGCTGGACTACGAGTTTCTTGATTACCGGCCGAGCGACTTGGTCAAGGTGGATATGCTGCTCAACGGTGACCAGGTGGACGCACTTTCGTTTATTGTGCACCGCGAAAAGGCTTACGGCCGTGCGCGCCGTATCTGCGAAAAACTCAAGGAGAATATCCCGCGTCAGCTGTTCGAAGTGCCGATTCAGGCGGCAATCGGCGGAAAGGTCATCGCGCGAGAGACAGTCAAGGCGATGCGCAAGGATGTGCTGGCCAAGTGCTACGGCGGCGACATCACGCGCAAGAAAAAACTGCTGGAAAAACAAAAGGAAGGCAAGAAGAAGATGCGTTCGCTCGGCACGGTGCAGATTCCGACCGAAGCGTTCATGGCGGTCTTGAAGCTGGATGAGGAATCATGAGCAAATTCAGTTATAATAATCGGCCTTTGGGGCTGTATCTGCACATTCCGTTTTGTGTAAAAAAGTGTGCTTACTGCGATTTTTATTCCGTGACAGACGTGGATCTGATGAAAAACTACGTTTCGGCGCTGTTAATGCACATTCGTGAATACGGGAAAACGTGCAGCGGTTATACGGTGGACACCGTGTACGTCGGCGGCGGCACGCCGTCCTGTTTGGGACCGAAGTATCTTGGCCGCATCCTGCAGGAGGTGCGCAACAAATTTCCGCTTGCGGATGACGCGGAGATTACGGTCGAGTGCAATCCGGAAAGCACGGATAAAAAGGTGCTTGACGCGATGAAAAAACATGGCGTCAACCGCCTGTCCTTCGGTGTGCAGTCCGCGCAGGAGGACGAGCTCAAACGCATCGGACGTATCCATACGTTTGAGCAAGCCAAAGCTGCGGTGGATTTGGCGCGAGAGAAGGGCTTCGATAATATCAGCCTTGATCTGATGTACGGTCTGCCGGGCCAAACGCAGGAAAAATTCCTCGACTCGGTTGAGCAGTGTCTGGCGCTTGGGCCTAAGCACTTGTCGTGCTACGGCCTGAAGCTCGAGCCAGCCACCCCGATGGGGCGCGAAAACCCCGTTTTGCCGGACGACGACGCACAGGCAGATACTTATCTTGCCATGTGTGATCTGCTGCGCAAGAACGGGTTTGAGCATTACGAAATTTCAAATTTTGCCAAGCCCGGCTTTCGTTCGCGGCACAATGCAAAGTACTGGGATTTATCCGAGTACCTGGGTCTTGGGCCGGGGGCGCATTCGTTCATGAACGGCCGCCGGTTCGAGTTTGCAAGGGATATCAAGGCATACATAAACGGTGAGGATATCCTGCGGGATGAGGACGAGGTGCCAACCTTCCAACGGCAGGGCGAATACCTGATGGTGCGCCTTCGCACGGCAGAAGGTGTGGATTTCATTGATCTGGAAAAACGGTATAACATCGACTCAACACCGTATGAGGAAGCGTTTCGCAGCCTGATGGGGCAGGAATTAGTTGCTCATCAGGGTACCCGCTGGTATCTGACCGAAAAGGGCTTTCTGGTGTCCAACAGCATCATCAATACCATCGTTGAGGCGGGGCAGGAGCAGATGGAATCGTCTGCGCCGCCGGTGTTCCGGTAAAAGACCGGCTGATAGTTTGTTATTCCAAAAAAATATATAAATCGGAGGAAAAAGTATGCGCGCAGTCATCACGGTGGTCGGTAAAGACCGCACCGGCATTATTGCCAGAATTTCCGAAACTCTGTACAAGCATGAGGTCAACATTGTTGATATTTCGCAGAATGTCATGGAGGATATGTTCGCCATGGTCATGCTGGTCAATATCGACAAGTGTACGGTGGACTTCACCCAGTTGGCTGATGTTCTGGATAAGGACGGCGAAGCGCTCGGCATGAAAATTCACACCATGCACGAGGATATCTTCGACGCGATGCACAAGATTTGAGGTGCCGTCCATGTCAATGATCAATACCAAGGACATTCTGGAAACCATCAAGATGATCGAAGAGGAACACCTTGATATCCGTACCATCACCATGGGTATTTCGCTGCGTGATCTGGCCAGCGACGATATCAATGTGCTGGCGGATAAGGTGTATGACAAGATCACCCGCCGCGCGGAAAAGCTGGTTTCCACGGGCGAACAGATCGAGCGGGAACTCGGCATTCCGATCATCAACAAGCGTATTTCGGTCACGCCTATCGCCATGATTGGCGCGGTGACGAATGCAAACAGCTATGTGCCGCTTGCCAAGGCGCTTGATCGCGCGGCAAGTGCAACCGGCGTGAACTTTGTCGGCGGCTTTTCCGCGCTGGTGCAAAAGGGCTTTGCCAAGGGTGACGAAATCCTAATAAACTCCATCCCTGAGGCGTTGGCCGAGACCAATCTGGTCTGCTCGTCGGTCAATGTTGCGTCTACCAAGGCGGGTGTCAATCTGGACGCCATCGGACTGATGGGCCGCATCATCAAGCAGACCGCAGAACTGACGAAGGACAACGATTCGATGGGCTGCTCCAAGCTCGTTGTGTTCGCCAACGCGGTGGATGACAACCCGTTTATGGCGGGCGCATTCCACGGCATCGGTGAGCCGGAGACCGTTATCAATGTCGGCGTTTCCGGTCCGGGCGTGGTGCAGTCGGCTATCCGCCGCGCGGGTGACTGCTCCATTAATGAGGTAGCTGAGGTTATCAAAAAGACCGCGTTCAAGATTACGCGAATGGGTCAGCTTGTCGGTGCGATTGCCAGTGAGCGGCTGGGTGTACCGTTCGGCATTGTCGACTTGTCTCTTGCGCCGACTCCCGCAATCGGCGACTCGGTTGCACGCATTCTGGAGGAAGTCGGTCTGGAGGTCTGCGGCAGCTGCGGCACAACTGCCATTCTCGCCATGCTCAACGACGCGGTCAAGAAGGGCGGCGTCATGGCGTCCTCGTCGGTTGGCGGCCTGTCGGGCGCGTTCATCCCTGTCTCTGAGGATGAGGGTATGATTGCAGCGGCAGCTTCCGGCGCGCTGACGCTTGAGAAGCTCGAAGCGATGACTGCGGTCTGCTCGGTCGGTATCGACATGGTTGCGGTGCCGGGCGATACCACTGCCGAGGTCATCTCCGGTCTGATTGCAGACGAAATCGCCATCGGCGTGGTCAACTCCAAGACGACCGCTGTGCGTGTGATTCCTGCCATCGGCAAAAAGGTGGGCGATATGGTCGAATTCGGCGGACTGCTGGGTTCTGCACCCATCATGCCGATTGGAACCGGTTCGCCGGCGAAGTTTATTCATCGCGGTGGCCGCATTCCGGCTCCTATCCAGAGCCTCAAGAACTGAATATGGCTTTTCAAGGCCGCACATCGGACTAAACCGGTGTGCGGCCTTTTTGCGTGTGCGGCACGGTGCGCATTCGGCAAATAATGTGCGCGTATTGTGATAAGATGTAGGTCGGCGGAGGTGGTCTATGGTTGTATATCTGGATGTGCTGTTTGCGGTCAACGTGCTGATGGACGGCGCGAGTCTGCTCGCGGCGGCAGCGCTTGGCGGTGTGCGTGCCGGACGGGTTCGATGGTTAGCCGCGGCGGTACTGGGCGGCGGGTATGCGGTATTGGCGGCTGTTCTGCCGGTTTTGGCGGCGCTGCCGCTGCGTGTGCTTGCCGGAATTGGTATGTGCGCCGCCGCATTCGGTGGAAAACCGGCCTTTGGAAGGGTGTGCGCACTGTATTTTGTGGTTGCGGCATCCTTTGCAGGACTGGCGGCGGCGCTTGGCGCGGCAACCGGACGAAAACTGCTGTTCGGCGCGGGATATTACATTGCCGTACCGTTTCGCGTACTGCTGCTTGCCGCCGCCGCCGGGTACGCGCTCAGCGGAGTATTGCTGCGCGGAGACGCATTGCATGGCCCGCTGCGGCGCGAGGTCGAGCGGTTGACTGTCCGATTTGACGGACGTGAGCGTGAGGTGCGTTTGCTGCACGACACGGGAAACGGCTTGGTCGAACCGGTATCCGGTCGTCCGGTGCTGGTGCTGGGGAGAGAGGCGGCATGCAGTCTGCTGGACGAAGAAATAAAACGGGGGTGGACACAAACAAAGGATGCTGCCGCATGTCTGGCTGCGCTGCCGTCGGAAACGGCAAGTCGGTTCGGACTGCTGCCGTACCGGGCGGTTGGTGTGGAGAGTGGGCTGCTGCTGTATTTCCGACCGGACAGTGTATGCCGCGCAGATGGGACAACGCTTGACTGCGTGTGTGCTATTGGACCGGATGGTATTGGTCAGGGAGCGTATGATGGGCTGATTGGGGTTTGAAAGGAAGAATACATATGATACTGAAATGGATTATGCAGGCGCTTGCGCGGCTATGGAAACGGCGTGCAGTTTATTATATCGGCGGCAGCGAGGTGCTGCCGCCGCCGCTCTCGCCGGAGGAGGAGCAGGCGGCGGTCGAGGCCTGTCAGGCGGGGGATGAGCAGGCGCGTAACAAGCTGATTGAGCATAACCTGCGGCTGGTGGTGTTTCTCGCACGCAAATTTGAATCTGCGGCGGTGAGTACGGAGGACTTGATCTCGATTGGCACGATTGGGCTGATTAAGGCAGTCGGCACGTATCGAAGCGATAAAAATGTGAAGCTGGCAACCTATGCTTCGCGCTGTATTGAAAACGAGATTCTGATGCATCTGCGCAAGCTGGCGGGACGGCGCACCGAGGTGTCGTTTGACGAGCCGCTGTCCTCGGACTGGGATGGGAATGAGCTGCTGCTCAGTGATATCCTCGGCACTGAGCCGGACAGCGTCATGCGCCCGATCGAGGACGATGTCGACCGCATGCTGGTGCATCACGCGCTCGAGCGTCTGCCTGCACGCGAACGGCAGATTATCTCGCTGCGCTTTGGACTGGGATTGCCGGAATCCATGACGCAGAAAGAGGTCGCGGAGCTGCTGGGCATTTCGCAAAGCTATATATCCCGACTGGAAAAACGCATCATTGCGCGTATGCGTAAGGATATTCTAAAGAACTTCGCATAGACGGCGGCGCTTGCATGCACGAATAAAATGCGGTACAATAGAACCGCAAAAACGAGTGGGAGCGTGTGTGCCATGCAGGTGGAAATCAGACAGTACATGCAGCAGGATGCGCAGGCGGCGGCTGCGGTTTGGAATGAGGTCGTGGAGGACGGCGTCGCTTTTCCGCAAACCGAGCTGCTGGATGCGCAAAGCGGCCATGCATTTTTTTCTGTGCAGTCCTTTACGGGCATTGCGTATGACATGGAAAGCGGCGAAATCTTTGGACTGTACATTCTGCATCCGAACAACGTCGGGCGGTGCGGGCATATCTGCAACGCAAGCTATGCGGTCAAGGGCAGTCTGCGCGGGCAGCATATCGGGGAAAAACTGGTACGGCATTGCATGAGTAAGGCAAAAGAACTGGGGTTTGGTATTTTGCAGTTCAATGCTGTGGTCAAAACCAATGAGCCTGCGCTCCGGCTGTATAAAAAACTGGGTTTTCAGCAGCTAGGCGTCATTCCGGGCGGCTTCCGTATGAAGGATGGCACGTTTGAGGATATCATCCCGCATTATCATTTGCTGTAAGACACGCCATAAAGCACATAAACGGGAAAAAGTGTGTCGAAACATGACGTTCGGCAAAATATTTCGTCGGTATATTCGGCCCGTCCGCAGGGGAAAATCCTGATAGACGCACATCGGGTGTGCAGGACGGGAGGGACTTTTCCATGCAAACCAAAGTAGAGATTTGCGGGGTGAATACATCGGGGTTGCCGACGTTGTCGGCGGCAAAAACGGACGAATTGCTGGTGCGTGCCGGTAAAGGCGACAAGCAGGCGCGGGATGAGCTGATTCGCGGCAATCTTCGGCTGGTGCTGTCGGTGATTCAGCGGTTTCAAGGGCGCGGTGAATCACCGGATGACCTGTTTCAGGTGGGCTGCATTGGTTTAATGAAATCTATCGACCACTTTAATACCGAGCTTGGCGTGCGTTTTTCCACCTATGCCGTGCCGATGAACGTGTATTGGGGAAAACCCTCCAAGTAGAAAAGAAGAGACTGTGAAGCCCTGAGAGAAAGACAAAGGAGAAACAAATGTTATTCTGCAATATTGACCTTTTGGATGAGAACTTTGCGCTCCGGCGCGGACAATATGTTGGCGTAAAAGACGGCTGTATTGCGTACATAGGAGAGGTGGAGCCGCAGGAGGACTACGGTGAGCGCTATGATGGACGTCACCGCCTGCTGCTGCCGGGCTTCTATAATGTGCATAGCCATGCGCCGATGACGCTGCTGCGCGGCTATGCGGAAAACCTGCCGCTGCAGCGCTGGCTTAATGAGCGCGTGTTTCCTTTTGAGGATCAGCTGAGCGATGAGGCAGCTTATTATGCTACCCAGCTGGCCATTGCGGAAATGCTGGCAAGCGGCACGGTATCGTTTTCCGACATGTACTTTTTCCTCGACGGCATGACAAAGGCCATTTTGGAGAGCAAAATCAAGTGTAACCTCAGCCGCGGGCTGACGGTGTTTGACGACAGTACTTACGAGCAGACGGCGGCTTATCAGGATAATCTGCGTCTGCTGGGTGAATGGAATGGGGCAGGGGATGGCCGCTTGATTGGCGACCTGTGCATCCATGGAGAGTACACCTCAACCCCTAAGGTGGTCGAAGCGGTTGCCGCGCACGCCAAAGCGAACGGCGCGCGCATGCATATCCATTTGTCCGAGACACAGGCCGAGCATGAAGAGTGTAAGCAGCGTCACGGCATGACGCCTGCGGCATACATGCAGGCGCGCGGCGTGTTTGATGTGCCGACGACGGCAGCGCATTGCGTTTGGCTGGAAGGGGAGGACTTTGAGATTCTCCGTTCGCATGGCGTGACGGTGGCATGCTGCCCGGCGAGCAATCTCAAGCTGGCATCCGGCTATGCGAATATTCCGAAGATGCTCGATATGGGTATTAACATCGCGCTCGGCACAGACGGCGCAGCGTCCAACAACAACCTGAATATTTTGCAGGACGTGTATCTGTTCGGCGTGGTATATAAAGGGTATTACCGTGACTCGACGCTGATTACGCCGGCACAGGCGCTGTATGCGGCAACGCGTGCGGGTGCACTGTCGCAGGGCAGAGAAGACAGCGGTTTGCTGCGCGTTGGCTGCCAGGCAGACTTGTGCGTGATTGACACGGACACGCCGCAGTTTACTCCTATGACCGATGCGGCGTGCAATGTGGTATATGCGGCGCAGGGGGCGGATGTCAAGCTGACCATGGTGGACGGTGAGGTGTTGTACCGTGATGGCGCTTATACTACGATTGACATTGAGCGAGTCAAGGCGGAAACGCAGCGCTGCACGGACGAGATCATCCGTCGACTGTAAGGGGGGAGACAAATGAATACCAAGCAGCAAGTGGAGGAATCCGCGGCTTATCTGCGTTCGCGGCTTCCGTTTATACCCGAGATCGGGCTGGTGCTGGGTTCCGGGCTTGGGCCGCTGGCCGAACAACTGCAAGATACCGTTATTATCGCCTATGCGGAAATTCCGCATTTCCGCATTTCGACCGCACCCGATCATGCGGGGCGGTTGGTTTGCGGCATGCTCGCGGGCAGGCGTGTTATCTGCATGCAGGGACGGCTGCATGGCTATGAGGGCTACGCGCCGGATGAAATTGCATATCCGGTATATGTGATGCATGCGCTGGGCGTGCAAGCGCTCATTCTGACCAACGCTTCCGGCGGCATTAACACCGGTTTTTCGGTTGGAGACTTTATGCTGATCGAGGATCATATCAATATGACGGGTAAAAGTCCGCTGACCGGAGAGAACGATGCTCAGCTCGGCACGCGCTTTCCGGACATGACCTTTGCCTATGCACCCGCGCTGCGGGATAAAGCGCAGGCGGCAGCCGATGCATGTGGACTGGTGCTGCGCCGCGGTGTATACTGTGGGGTCAACGGACCGCAGTTTGAAACACCGGCGGAGATTCGTGCATTTCGCGCGCTGGGTGCGGATGCGGTCGGCATGTCTACTGTATTTGAAGTCATTGCGGCAGCGCACTGCGGTTTGCCGGTGGTTGCGGTGGCAATGATCACCAATATGGCGGCAGGTGTGCTGATGCAGCCGCTTTCCGGTGCGGAGGTAAACGAGATTGCTGCGCGGCGCGGAACGGACTTCCGACGGCTGATTACAGCACTCATAGAAAAAATCTAAAAAAATCGAAAAAAGTGTTGACAGAAAAGGAACTGCGCGATATAATATAAAAGCTGTCACGATTGAATGCAAAGTGACAGCGAATCCGAGGTGTGGCTCAGCTTGGTAGAGCGCTTCGTTCGGGACGAAGAGGCCGCAGGTTCAAATCCTGTCACCTCGACCATCAAAAAAGGTCGCCGGTATATGCCGGCGACCTTTTTTGCATTTTTTAACATGAAATGCTCGATGAATCGGTTGTTTGAACAAGATAGGACGAGAAGATTGTTAACATTTTAACTTATTTTGTGCAATAATCCAGCCTGGAAAGACGAAAATGTACAGTGTCCTCGAGATGGAGACAAGTGTCCTGTGCATTTTGGGTAAAATGACCAAATCAAAAATGCAAAAAAACGGATAAAAAGTGCAAATTCATTAAAACACTTTTCTGGTAGAATAAAAATTGTAGTTTAGAGGATGCATTTCATCATTCCCAGATGAAATGTTTCCGCTTTGTGAAAGAGAGGGGAATTAGTCAACACGGCCAATGCAAAAACTGGAGAAAGGGGAAGGTTTATGCCAGATATTGTATTAACTAGAATCGACAACCGTCTTATCCATGGACAGGTCGCTACCCAGTGGTGCGGCGTTGTCGGGGCCAATCTGCTGCTTGTTGCAAACGATGCTGTATCGACTGATGAGTTCCGTCAGGGACTGATGAACATGGCTGCGCCGTCTTATGCGCAGACCCGCTTCTTCTCGATTGAGAAGACCATCAACATCATCGGTAAGGCATCGCCGAATCAGCATATCGCAATCATTTGCGAAACGCCGCAGGATGTCCTGAAACTGGTTGAAGGCGGCGTACCGATTAAAAAGGTGAACATTGGAAATATGCATATGGCGGATGGGAAACGTCAGGTTGCAACTTCCGTCGCAGTAAACGACGATGATGTAGCATGCTTTAAAAAGCTGCAGGAGCTGGGTGTGGAGCTCGAAATTAAGAGAGTTCCGGATACGCCCGCGGAGAATATCGAAAAACTGTTTAAATGATATTTACCCGAAAGCACCTGGAAAGGAGTAAGTAATGGAAATTACCATCATCCAGGCGATCTTGGTCTTTGTGGTAGCCTTTATCATGGGTATCGACCAGTTCAGCTTCCTGGAATCTTTGTATCAGCCGATCGTAACCTGCCCGATCATCGGTGCCATCCTTGGCAACTTTGAGCTTGGCGTAGTTGTCGGCGGTTCTTATCAGCTCATTCAGATCGGCTCTATGCCGATCGGCGGCGCTCAGCCCCCCAATGCAATCCTCGGCGGCATCATGGCTACCGTATTCGCAGTTTCGCTCGGCATGGAAGCTACGCCTGAAGGCGTTGGCGCTGCGCTGGGTCTGGCAATTCCGTTTGCGGTATTCGGTCAGTACGCTGTTACTCTGACCTTCACCATCATGTCCGGTATGATGGCTAAGGCTGACAAGTGCGCAGAGAACGCAGATGTTAAGGGTATCCGCAACATCAACTTCATGGAAATGGCGATCCTCGGTGCGTTGTTTGGCCTGCTGGCTGTTGCCGGTCTGTACGGCGGCTCCGCTCTTGGCCAGACTCTGCAGGACCTGTCCTTCCAGTTCTCTTGGGTCATGGCAGGCCTCGACGCTGCTGGCGGCGCGATGAAGTTTGTCGGCTTCGCAATTCTGATGAAGGTTATGATGTCCAACGAGATGTGGGGCTTCCTGCTGGCAGGCTTTGCTATGGCTCTGCTGTGCGCTGCTAACGCCTCCACCTCTGGCGCAACCCTCATTCTGTGCGCATTCGTAGGCGCTGCAATCGCGATCTATGACTTCTCGATCAACACGAAGATCAAGGCGAACGCTGGCGCTGGCAACATGGGAGGTGACTCGGATGGCATATAATATTCCCGAGAAATATCAGGATCTGACACCGGCTCCGCAGCTGGACAAAAAGACCCTGAATAAGATGGTTTGGCTGTCCTGCTTCCTGCAGGCGTCCTTCAACTACGAGAGAATGCAGGCTTGCGGCTGGCTGTGGGGCATGCTCCCCGGCCTTCAGAAGATCCACACCAACAAGGAAGACCTCAAGGCTTCCATGGCACATAACCTGGACTTCCTGAATACCCATCCGTTCCTCGTAACGTTCGTTATGGGCATTGTGCTTTCGCTCGAGCAGAACAAGGCTGATACCCAGACGATCCGTTCTGTACGTATTTCTGCTGCCGGCCCGCTCGGTGGCATCGGTGACGCGCTGTTCTGGTTGACACTGGTTCCGATCACTGCAGGCCTGACCGCGAATATCGCTCTGCAGGGCAATATTCTCGGTGCAATCCTGTTCCTGATTATCTTTAACGCAGTGCAGTTTGCCGTTCGTTTCGGCCTGATGTACTGGTCTTATGGTCTGGGCACCAAGGCAGTTACCATGCTGACCTCGAGTGCGAAGGAGTTCACCCGTGCGGCGAGCATCCTCGGCGTATTTGTAGTCGGCGGCCTTATCGCAAACTACGGCGGTACCACCGTTCGTATGATCGTTGGCGATACCCAGATCAACATTCAGTCTCTGCTTGACGGCATTCTGCCCAAGCTGATCCCGCTGCTGATCACCCTCGCTCTGTATGCCCTCATCAAGAAGGGCTGGACGCCGGTTAAGTGCATCCTGCTCATTCTGGTTTGCGGTATCGTAGGCTGTGCGTTCGGCATCTGGACCGGTAACTCGCAGGCGATGGACGCTGACGGCAATACCATCCCCGGCGGCTACAATCCGCTGGTCGAGTGGTATGATTATCCGGAACCCGCTCCGGCTGAAAAGACCGGCCAGCAGGCTTGGGATGCTCTGACCTCGGTTGTTACCGAGCTGCAGCAGTCCGGTGTGACGGTTACCATGCCCGAATAAAATAGAACAATTTGTCGAAGTGTGTGCTTCGGCAAGCTAATGAGATAGGGGGAGATGGCGATTGGGATCATTTCCCCCTATTGATTGAAATGCAAGAAATCAGGTGTTTGTGTGAGTGCAATTACGGCGTCGGTCATATTTCTTCTGTTTGCCTGTTATATAGGCGTTCAGGTGATGAAAAATTTTCAGCTCCGGCAGCTGAACGGCAGCCTTGGACGCAAGGATTATGAAACAGTGGAGAAACTGGCAGATATGCCGATGTCCCGCAGGCTGCTGGGTGAATATACGTGTGATCTATATAAGCTGCGTGCTCTGTATTTGGCACAGGATATTACGCGGTTTGAGGAGATGCTGCAGCACATGATTGCGGCAACGTATAAAAATCCAGCGGATAAGAAAAGTTTTCTGGAGCAATACTTTCACACGTTCCTTTTGAAAGAAAACAAAAGATATGTGGATTGGCTTTTGGAGGCGATTCGGCAGACCGGGGACGAGAAACTCATACGGTATACAGAACAGGCCTATGAGGTTGTAATTAATAAGCGCAGCGATCTGATTGAAACGATGGATGCGCAGATCGATGCAAAACAGTATTATGGTTTTCGTTTGGGCGTAATCCTCTACATGATTGCCAGACAGTATGAATATCTTGGTGACGAGGAAAACGCAGGAATTAATTACCGAAGTGCAAAGGTGTGTTTTCCGCCGAAGGCTATTTATATCCCCGCGATACGAGAGAGCCTGAAGCGGTTAGGACAGCCGGAGGACATACAGGAAGGAATGCGTGCGCAAGCACGCCGCCGCTGAAACAATATGATGGAGATAGGAGAAGAACAATGATCGGATTACTGGTAACTGGACACGCGAATTTCGGTTCCGGACTGACAAGCTCGCTCAATTTGATTGCCGGCGAGCAGGAAAACTATAAATATGTGGATTTCCTGCCGGAATACAGTCTGGAGGACCTGTCGCGGGAACTGACCAAGGCAATGGACGAACTAAAGGATTGCGAAGGGATTTTGGTATTCTCCGACCTGCCGGGTGGCACTCCGTTCAAGACGGCGGTTGAGGTTGGTTTTCCGCGCGGCAATGTAAATGTCATTGCGGGCACGAACCTGCCGATGATGGTGGAAATTGCGATGTCGCGCAAATTTATTGATGATTTGGAGACGCTGACGCAGACCGCATTGGAAACCGGTAAGGAGCAGGTTGTTAGGTACGAATTTAAGAAGGTTGAGCAGCAGGAGTCGGACGACGGTATTTGAAGATACCGTTTGTCAGGATACTTGCTTTTCCCCTTGCACACATAAAAAACATTTTGGGTCATGACCTGCCATGCGCATAAGGGATACGCAGGGCGGGCCCGAAAGGAGAAAAAAGAAAATGAACAAGATTTTTGATGTCACTGCAGATAAGATGAAGGAGACTATGTCCACCTTTACGCTCAGCGAGATTTATCAGCAGCCGGCAACATGGAAAAAGACCTGTGCGCAGATCAAAGCGCACAAGGATGAGCTGAAACAGTTTATCGATCAGGTCATCACCTGTGAGGATTTTGATGTCATTCTGACTGGTGCCGGCACCAGTGAGTTTGTGGGTAACGCACTGTTCCCGGCGCTGACCAGCAAGCTGAACTATAAGGTCAAGTCCTATGGCACAACCGATATCGTTGCAACGCCGGAGGCATACTTGTCCCGCACCAAGCCCACGCTGCTTATCAGCTTCGGCCGTTCCGGCAACTCGCCGGAGTCTGTCGGCGCGATTGATGCTGCCGAGGCAGTTTGCGACAATATCCATCATCTGTTCGTCACCTGCAACAAGGATGGCGCGCTGTCCAAGCGTGCGGCGACAACTGATAACTGCTACGCTATCAATCTGACCGAAGAGACACACGACCAGAGCTTTGCAATGACTTCCAGCTTCTCGAACATGTATCTGGCAACGTTGCTGTGCTTCCATCTGGATGATCTGGATGAGACGATTGCCAAGGTGGAGAAGATCATGGCAACCGGCCAGGCTTTTCTGGATAACAAGTATGGCATTGCGCAGAAGATTGTGGACGAATACGACTTCAACCGCATCGTATATCTGGGCAGCAACTGCCTGAAGGGCTTTGCGCAGGAGTCTGCGCTTAAGATGCTGGAGCTGACTGCGGGCCGCGTAGTTACGATGTATGACACGCCGCTTGGCTTCCGTCATGGTCCCAAGTCCATTATTGATGACAACACGATCACCGTGGTTTACCTGAGTGATAATGCATACACTCGTCAGTATGAAGTGGATCTGGTCAAGGAAATGAGCGGCCAGCGCAAGGGTAACAAAATTGTGGCTGTTATGAGCAAGCCGGATGATGCGGTGGCGGCTCTTGTGGATTACACGGTGGTTTACGACTTGGCAGATGAAAACGAGAATGCGCTGCTTGGTCTGAATTATATTCTGTTTGCACAGACGCTGGCTGTGCTTAAGTCGCTGTCGATGGGCATTACTCCGGATAACCCGTGCCCGACCGGCGAAGTAAATCGTGTGGTGAAGGGTGTTACGCTGTATCCCTACACCAGAGCGTAAGGAAGTTTGTTGAAAAAGAAGCGTGACTGCCGCGTCCGAGATAACATCATGTTTATGCGGAGATGGTGGTAGAATCATGCGTTCACCCGTGCGGCATGAGCAAAGAAAACGGGGCGGCCGCAGCCGCCCCGTTTGCATTTGTCTGCCGTGTCATACGGGAATGATACCAAATGCGAGGAGTTTTAAAACAATATGAATTGGGAAGTAATCCTGTGGACCTGTATAACCATTGCTGTGCTGCTGATCGTGGTGGCGTTGGTCGTTTCCGTTATGTCGGCGCGCAATATGCGCAAAAGCCGTGAGCGGATGGCACAACTGCAGTCGGATATCAAAGTTGGAGCATCCATCATGTTTGCGGGAGGCATTTACGGCAAGATTGTAAAGATCAAGGATGATCTGATTGACGTGGAGGTCAGCAAAGGCGTTGTCATTCAGATTTCCCGCTACAGCATCCAGACGGCAGAATAAGGAGTAACGCACAGTTGGGCGGTCAGTTGTTCTCGCTGGCCGCAATTTCCTTTGCGTATTCACTGGGAGAAAGCTCAAAGTACTTTTTAAACAGCCGTGAGAAATAATGGATAGAGCTGAAACCGAGCATATCGGCAATTTCGCTGATGGTGTACTGGCTTTCCCGAATCAGCTCCTTACTTTTTTGCAGTTTGATATTGAGCAGATAGTTTTTCGGGGAGTTATGCAAATACATTTTGAACAAGGCCTGCAGCGAGGTGCGGGACATAAAAAATTTGTGACAGATTTGCTCGATGGTAATAGGTTCCGTCACCTTTTCTTCCATGTATGCCAAAATCTGCTGAAGCAGATCGCTTTGTGAGTTCTGGTTGAGACTGAGCAGATTGTGTTCTTCCTCCAGCTCACTGCAGAGCAGACATAGGCGTGTAATGATTTCCTGCAAATGGCAAAGCATCAGCGTTTGCGCATGTGGTGAATGCATTGTGCGCTCTTCGATGATTTTGTAGAGTGCATCACGTAGACCATTGGTGCAATGGAATACATGGTTTAAAAGAATTTGCGATTCGGAAAGCTCCATATCAAAGGATATGGATAAGTAGTTGCAGGCACTGTCCTTGGCCAGCCGCTTGGCGTGGTCGCTGTCCGGTTTACATAGGATGAGATCACCCGCAGCCAGTGTGCAGCTTGTGTCGGCAAGGGTTACAGTCAGCGTACCGTTGTGTACGTAAAGCAACTCAAAATATGCATGGCCTGCACGGTTGAAGCAATAGGCCTGTTCTTCGTTAAAATAATAGTGATCCAGAATTTCCAGAACATTGAAATGAACTGGTTTAAGCTGGAAGGTATACGGCTCCGGCATGGTGAGTTTGGTATAGCGGTTTTCCGGCGCAAGGAGATAATAGGTTGCTTCATCGGAAACCGGCAAAATATTGAAGCAGACGCCGGGGTTGATTTTCAAATAGTGATGAATGGGAAAGGTTTTTAGATCAACAGGATCGGGCTGGGAGCCGACCACAATCGAAGCCAGCCCGCTGATCAATTCAATGTATACTTCGCAAGGAAAGCAGAAAAGCTGCTCCATTGTTTTGGTATGCGTAAAAAACTGCATACAGGCAAGATGGTGTTTCTCTAAGTCGATCGGTTCATAATAAATCGATCCAAATTCGAGAAAACTGTCATAAAAAGCTTGATTATTCATGGCGTATCCCCTATTGTCTGTTGCTTTGCATATCTTTCAGTAAGTACAAATCTACTTTCTATTTTAGTATATTTTTGAGGTAATTGCAAGCATACCTGCATGAAAGCGCTGGAAAACGCGCTCGAAACCGCAGTAGTATGTGAAAAAACGCATGGGTACAATGGGATAGCAGGAGGAGAAAAAATGATTATTCAAAGTAAAAAGGTTTGGTTTGCCGATCAGTTTGTCGCGGCACAGATTGAGGTAGAGGACGGGAAAATCACCGGCGTTTATCCGTATGGCACTAAACCGGTTGATAAGGATTACGGCAATGAGCGTATTCTGCCGGGCTTTATCGATGTGCATTGCCATGGCGCATATGGTTTTGATACCAATGATGCGGAAGAGGAAGGTCTGCGTTACTGGGCGCGCAATATTGTGCAGGAAGGCGTCACTACATTCCTGCCGACTACGATTACGCAGAGCGAGCAGGTTCTGACTGCGGCGCTGAAAAATGTCGCCAAGGTGGTTGCCGACGGCTATGAAGGTGCGGAGATTCTGGGCGCGCACTTTGAAGGTCCCTATCTGGACATGGTTTACAAGGGTGCGCAGCCGGAGCAGTATATCGTCAAGCCTACGGTGGAGCAATTCAAAAAGTATCAGGAAGCAGCGAACGGTCTCATCAAGTATATCACTATGGCGACCGAAACTGATGAGGATTTTGCATTGACCCGTTACTGCAGTGCGCACGGCGTGGTCGTCAGCATCGGACACTCTGCTGCGACCTATGAGCAGGCAGTGATGGCAGTTGCCAACGGCGCCCGCACGATGACCCATGTTTACAACGGCATGACGCCGTTTAACCATCGTGCCAACGGTCTGGTTGGTGCGGCTTATCGTATCCGCAGCATGTATGGTGAGGTCATCTGCGACGGCAACCATTCAACTCTTGCGGCGCTCAATCAGTTCTTCCACGAGAAGGGCGCAGACCACGCGGTATTGGTCACCGATGCGCTGATGGCAAAGGGCAAGCCGATTGGATCGAAGTTCCTGTTTGGCGGCAACGAGATTGAAATTTATCCCGACGGCAGTGCGCATCTGACCTCGACTGGCGGTTTGGCAGGCTCGACGCTGTGCGTCAACAAGGGCTTGCGCATCCTGATTGAAGAGGCGCAGGTGCCGGTCAGCACGGCCATCAACGCTTGCACCAAGAATCCGGCGGCCTGCCTCGGTATCGAAGATCGCAAGGGTGCGATCAAGGTCGGCCTGGATGCGGATCTGGTGGTGCTTGACCGCGATTACAACGTGCTCCAGACTTATTGCAAGGGAAAAGGAATGTTAGATGAGTAAGAAACAGCAAATCCCTAATACCCAGCTTTCTGGCCGGAATATTTATTCGGATAAGAAAAAACGTGTGATTTACTATGACAGTCTGACCAAGCAAGGCTATCTGATTGAAAAGAAGAACGAAGGGAAGATTCTTTTCTTCCAGAATCGGTTGGTCATTATCCTGTTTTTGGCAATTTTGTGCGCCGGTACGTTCCTCAATTGGATGCAGGCGACGCTTGCCGGTGTAGCGCTGTTTGCGGTGGTGGAAATTTATTACCGCGCGGTGTTCTTTAAAAAGCTGGATGTAGTCACAGACGTGGATTTTGGACGGCGCCTGACGCCGCTTCAGTCTATCATTGCCAGAAAAAGCCGTGAAAAAGTGCTGGCGCTTATTGTGCTGTGGGCTGTTTTCGCGGTGCTCGTGCTGGTTAACGCCTATATGGAGCAGTATTCCATTGGCCTGATGGTCTTCAGCGTGGGTTTGGCCATCGTGGGTGCGTATTTCTGTGTACTGCATATCGTGGCGCTGATCCGGATGAAGTGACAAAGAAAAAACCCATCGCGCAGGCGATGGGTTTTTATCCGAAACGATGGAATCAGGCCTTGCCGGCGGAACCGCAGATCGCGATTTTGCCCTTGACCGTTTCAACAACGTTTGCAATACCGACTTTGCAGTATTTCTTCGGGTCAAATACATCCGGGTCTTTCCGGAGATACTCCTTGACACCGTCGCTGAACGCGATACGCAGCTCGGTTGCAAAGTTGACCTTACAGATGCCGCGGGTGATGGACTCGCGCACTGCGTCGTCCGGCACGCCGGATGCGCCATGCAGGACCAGCGGGATGGAAACAACTTCACGAATGGCGCTCAGACGCTCGAAATCCAGCTTGGGCGTGCCCTTATACAGGCCGTGCGCTGTGCCGATGGCAACCGCAAGAGAATTTACGCCGGTGCGCTCGACAAATTCCTTGGCCTGCTGTGGGTCGGTGAACGGATTGCCGTCGCCGCCTTCAAGGTCATCCTCTTTGCCGCCGACCTTGCCCAGCTCAGCTTCCACGCTGATGCGGGACGGGGCACAGGCCTCGACGACGCGGCGGGTCAGTGCAATGTTGTCCTCGAAGGCATCGTGTGAGCCGTCGATCATGATGGACGTATAGCCGGTGCGCAGCGCCTGCATGGCAAGCTCAAAGCTGTCGCCGTGGTCAAGGTGCATGGCGACCGGTACATCTGTGCGTGCGGCTGCCGCCTTTACCATTGCCAGATAGTAGTCCAGACCGGCATACTTGACGGTGGACGGTGTGGTCTGCATGATGACGGGGGAGCGCATCTCTTCCGCTGCCTGAAGGACGGCCATGACCATCTCCATGTTTTCCACATTGAACGCGCCGACGGCATAATGACCGGTCTGTGCGTCCAGCAGCATTTTTTCTGTTGTTACCAAAGGCATAATCCAACCCTCTTTCTCCTGCATAATGCGGGATGTTTTGATGAATCTATTTTACCACAGGGGAATCCGGATGAAAAGCCTTGGATAATGCGCTGCGAGGCAGATTACTGTAAAAATGAAATTATTGTTGCAAATCCAAAGCAGAAAAGTAGAAATTATGTTACCATATAAGCAGGACCGCGTGGTTTTGCCGCGGGATTGCTGAAAATAAGAGGAGGAATTATCATGAATTACAATCCACTGAAAAAGTTGGTAGAACTCCAGAAGCAGGGCAAAAACGTCGGCATCTATTCGGTATGCAGCGCGAATGGTTATGTTATTGAGGCGGCGCTCAAGCGCGGTCTGTCGGACGGCTCCTGCGTGCTGATTGAGTCGACCGCGAACCAGTGCGACCAGAATGGCGGTTATACCGGCATGAAGCCGATGGATTTTAAGAAGTTTGTGCTGGGTCTTGCGGACAAGGTTGGCTTTGATAGATCTAAGCTGTTCCTCGGCGGCGATCATCTTGGTCCGCTGACCTTTGCAGGCAAGCCGGAAGCCGAAGCCATGGCAGATGCAGAGGAACTCATCCGGCACTATGTCGGCGCGGGCTTTACCAAAATTCATATCGACACCAGTATGAAGGTTGCGGATGACGATCCGAATACCCGCCTGAGCGATGAGACGATTGCTCGCCGTGGCGCGCGTCTGGCGCGTGTGGCCGAGGACACCTATCATAAGCTGCTGGAGAGCGATCCGAAGGCCATTGCGCCGGTTTACATCGTCGGCAGCGAGGTGCCGATTCCGGGCGGTCAGGTCGGCGCGGATCAGGGCGTGCAGGTCACCCGTGTGGAGGACTTCAAGAACACGGTTGCGACTTTTGAGAACGCTTTCCGCAAGGAAGGTCTGGATGAGGCGTGGAACAACGTTATCGCGGTTGTGGTTCAGCCGGGCGTGGAAGAAAAGGACAGCGGCTGCACCGAGTACGACCGTGCCAAGGCAGCGGAGCTGATGGCGTCGATTAAGGACTTCCCGAACCTTGTGTTTGAGGGCCACTCGACCGACTACCAGACTAAAATCAAGCTGCGCGAGCTGGTTGAGGACGGCGTAGGTATCCTCAAGGTTGGTCCGGCGCTGACGTTTGCAATGCGCGAGGGCATGTTCGCGCTGGCATATATCGAGCAGGAGCTGCTCTACGGCACGGATATCGAGCCGAGCCACTTCATCGAGGCTCTTGACGAGGCGATGCTCGCTGATGACAAGCACTGGAAGAAGCACTATCAGGGCACGGAATTGGAGATCCGCATGAAGCGCAAATTCTCCTTCTCCGACCGTTGCCGCTACTATATGCCGACCCCGGGCGTGGAAGCGGCGAAGGAGCGCCTGATCGGCAATCTACGCAAGCTGGGTATTCCGCTCAATCTGCTCAGCCAGTTCATGCCTATTCAGTACACCAAGGTGCGCGAAGGACTGCTGGAGAACGATCCGGTTGCGCTGGTCGAGGACCGTATCATCAATACCATGGACGAATATCTGTACGCAACCCATCAGAAGGAATTGATGTAAGCGTTTGAGATAACAAAAAGGGACGGCGAAAGCCGTCCTTTTTGTTTTGCACGCAATTTATTCCCAGTTTGCCCACACGTCGGGTTGATAGCCGACAGTGGCCTGTCTGCCGTTGCGCACGATTGGTGTTTTGAGCAGCGTGCCGTCCTCGAGCAGTTTTTCTTTTTTATCCTCGTCGTAGGCAAGATAGGCAAGCGAAGCATAGCCCTTACTCTTTGCGTCCAGTATCGCGTCCAGTCCGCCCACGGCTTTCAGTACGCTGTCCAGTTCGCCGCGCGACATACCTTTTTGCGCCAGGTCAATCATCTGGAACTTGATGCCGCGTTCTTTAAACCAACGCTGTGCCTTTTTGGTGTCAAAACATTTGTTTTTGCCGAAAATCTGAATATTCATTGCATCCTTCTCCTTTGCCATCAGTATAGCAAAGCACGCGGCGGGACGCAAGGGCAATCCGCTATTGCTTTGCGCGGCGCGACAGGCGTAAAACGCCGTAGGAGTGTGAGAAGGGCAGCAACAGTACGCAGGCAAGCGCAGCGCAGCGCCCAAGTTCACAAAGCAGCAGCGGTACGGCGAAAAATACTTCTCCGTGACGCGCAAAATCGCCGATGGCGGCAAGTCCGGCCGCAGAGAAATTTGGGTAGGGCAGCAGGGCGGCGGTGTGAACCCCCAGAAGGAGCGTTGTGCGCAGTGAAATTAACGCGAACAGCGCGCCGCCGGCGGATAAGCCGCGCGCGGCAGCACTGGAAAGTCTTTCCGGTAACGACAAGGAGAGCACGAGCGATGCGGGCAGCAGGCGCAGCAGAATGCGGCCGGTCTCGCGCGGCAGAGTTGCATTGGGTATGCTCCAGTATATCGGCTGAAGCTGTGAGACGGTCAATATGCCGCTCAGTATGATAATTACACCGGCGAGCCACGCCACCGGCAGCGCCCACATGGCGCAGCGGTTGAGTCCTGATGTCGCGGCGAGCAGCGTACAGACCGTCAGAAGCAGAATCAGACTCCAGAGCGGACGGGCGGAAAATACCGTGCTGCGCAGAAAGACACCCATACGGGCAAGCGAGGATGCAATCGGACATAGAGCAAACAGCGCAAGCAGCCATTGCAGTACGGGAGATTGTTGACAGATGGGGGCAAGGCGCGCACCGCCCGCACATAGGAGTGCGCAGATGAGGCTGGCCAGTGCAGCGGCGTATACGGTTTGTCCGTTTGCGGGAGTATATAGAATTTCACTTAGGGGCAGCAGGGCGAACAGTGCAGCCCCCCAGCGCGGAAACAGACGTTCACGCATGCGTGCCGCCTCCAATCCCATCGCCGTCGAGGAAGCAGGACAGGCGCTCGTTTGCAAAAACCGCCGTGCCTGCGGGCGCGGTCTGGCCGAATTCGTCCAGATACAGTGCGGGCAGGATGGCGGTGCCGTCAGCATGCAGCACTTCGGCAACACGGTAGAGGGGCATGTCAGGCAGGGTGCCTTCCTGAGCGGCACGGTCAAGCAGTTCGCTGAGCGCATAAACTTCATCGTCGCTTTGCAGCAGGTCGGTTGCTGTGCCATCGCGCACAACCGCTACACGCAGGCTGAGCCGTACGTCGTTTTCCGTGCACAGATAATCCGCCAGCGGCAGGATGCTCTCCTCTGCGACGCTTTCGCTGATGAGCAGTACCTGGGCATGGCTGAGATACAGCTCTCCCGGCAGGATGTTGCTCAGATTGGTCAGCAGCTCAGGCAGGTCGCGCCCTGTGGCAGAAAGATAGGCGGGTGAGGCGGCGTCATCCAGACTGTCCTGCCGCACGACTTCGGCGGTCAGGCGATAGACGTCATCTGTGCGGTCGAGTGCAAGCGCGGATACCGGCGAGACTTCGCGGGCACAGCCGCATAGCAGCAGGGAAAGCAACAGCAATATTCCGGGCAGTTTCAAGGTTTGTCCCCCTTTGATGAATTCCGTTTGACCGCAAAGCGGTCATGCCGCATGAAAAACCATGGTGCGCGCAGCCAGGCATCCTCCTGTTCGGCCTGCACGCGCGGGATGAGGTTGAGCAGATAGGGTACCGAGCACGAGTGCATCCGACAAAGCCACGTTAATACTAACGCGAGTGCAAGACTGACACCGTACAGCCCGTAAGCGGCAGCCCCGGCCAACAGCGCAAAACGAAGCCACAGGGTCGCAGTTTGCAGTTTGGGAACCATTAGTCCGGTCACGCCTGCAATGGCAACCACAATAACGGTCGGCGCGGCGGCAAATCGCGCTGAGACCGCAGCCTGTCCGAGCACCAGACCGCCGACGATGCTCATTGTCTGTCCCATTGCGCCCGGTGTGCGCGCACCGGCCTCCTTGAGCGCTTCCAGCACGAGCAGCAGCAAAAAGGTCTCCCATCCAATGGGCAGCGGCACGCCGCGCTGTGCCGCCGACACGGCAAACAACAGCCGAGCGGGTACCAGCTCACGGTGATACAGCATCAGAGCAACGTAGACAGCGGGGAAGGTGATGGTAAAAACAAAGCCTGCTACGCGCAGCAGGCGGGACAGGTTGGCCTGCAAAAAGTTGATATAGTAATCGTCGTTGGATTGAAAGCACTCCTGAAACAGAAAGGGAGCGGTCAGCACGACCGGACTGCCGTCTACCACGACGGCGCAGCGGCCCTCCACCAGCCGCGCGGCGACTACGTCCGGGCGTTCGGTTGTGCCGAGGGTGGGAAAGGGTGACAAGCGGTGGTCGCGGATGCGCTCGGCCAGATAGTTGGCGTCGAGCACGCTGTCGATTTCAAGTGCTTCCAGCTTGCGCTTGAGATGGCGCACCAGCTTTTGCTCGCATACGCCCGCCAGATAACACAGACAGACGACCGTATTGGTGCGGCTGCCGATGCGCAGAAAGGTGAATTTAAGGCGTTTATCATTGAGCCTGCGGCGGATGAGGGCGAGATTGGGCATAAAGCATTCGGTGAAGCCTTCGCGCGGACCGGAGAGTACACGCTCATTTTCCGGTTCGGACGCGCTGCGGACGGAAAAGCCCTTGGTGTTGACCACGACCGGCCGCGCGTCGCCTTCAGTAAATACCACTGTGTCGCCGTACAGGAAGGAGGCAAATAACTTGGAAACATCAGTTTCGACGCGGCTGTCGTTGATTTGCAGCACGGTTTGACATAGCGTTTCCGCCGAGGCGCGGGTCAGGTCGGAGCAGACAATCGGCCGAATGACGCTTTGGTTGATAGCGATGTTATTGACCATGCCGTCAAAGAAGAATACGGCACAGGAAAGGCCGGCGTGACTGACCGCGCGGCGTGTGACAAAGGTATTATCTCCCTGAAAAATCGTCTGCATCAGGCGGATGTTGCTTTCTAAATCGGTGGAAAATGTGATGGAATCCATGGTTTCACCCCTTGTTGGGGGTATTTTGTGCCAAACCGGACAGGGTTATACGTTGTTAAGGTCATCAGCCAGCGTCTGACCAAACAGACGGATGGCGGCAAGCGCTTCCGGCATGGTGTTGCCCGAGGAGCCGACTTCAATCAGCATCGAGCCAGCGCGCACATGCTGATTAAAGCGCTGTGTGCGCAGGTTGACCGGACGCATCAGGCCGGGATAGGCTCTGTTGAGCTGGTATTGCAGACCGGTGACATAATTCAGATTATCCTGCCAGTTGGGGTGGGTCAGTCCGCCGTCGTCCGTACCGACAACGAACATCAACTGCGCCATTTCCTGGCCGTCAATGGTGCAGGAGGTTTTATATGCCTGCCCGTCGTCGGTCAGAATGGAGTCGCGATGCAGGTCGATGACGATTTGGATAGACGGATATTCATCTAATGCCTGTTCGATGGCAGCAAGCGAACGGTCATACGAACCAGAATAGGCGGGAGAGTCGAAAATATCGCGGATATGCACGGTTTCAATGCCGTTATCCTGTAAAATGCTTTGCAGTTCGTCACCCACGCGCACAACGTTATAGCGGGTGTCGGTTGTGCGTTCGTTTTCGGTCGGCGTATAGGGGAAGGCGGCATCGGGTGTGTAGCTTTCGCTGCCGTGCGTATGTACAATGAGCACCTGCGGGCCGTCTCCGTTGACATGGATGGCAGCATCCGACGCTAGACAGGCCGCCACATCGACCGCATAGGAGGTTTCGTTGTTGATGGTGATGGTGGCGGCCTTATCTGCGGCATCCAGCACCGGATTGTCGTTGTCTTCCGTTTGCGGAATATAGGTGCTTTCTGCAAGCGGGCTGTCGGCGTCCTCGCTGAGGGCGGATGCCGCTGTGCGCGGGACAAAAACCGCAGCCTGATCGGGGGAAAGGCCGAGTTCAAGCGATACCGCACGCAGAATGAAATCGCCGTTTCCGGCCAGATGGGTCAGCGCCTGCTGCGCGGTGGATTCGCCGCCCATGCGCGAAAACAGCAGCAGCGAGGCAGCAATGCACAGCGTAACGGCGGCAGGCAGGCCGATGCCATGCCGCCGCCGGGTGGATTTTCTGTGTCTTCTCATCGTTGCCACCTCCCTGCGTTTTGTTCTATCATACGCCCGTCCTTGCGCGAGTATGACCGAAAGATGGCGGGAAGTTTAAGACAAATACAGGTCGATATCGCTGACGGTCAAATGAGGGTGCAGCGCCATGTTGACGGCGTAGCCGATGACGCGGGCAATATCGGCGACTTCGCGGTCGATGTCGCGCGTGGTGACCATGACCGGCAGGGAAAGGTCATCAAGCGCTTCACAGGAGGGACTGCCGAGCTGTGCGGCGATTTCGTGCGCAAGCGTTGCGCCGTCGACGACGGTCGGCACGCCGATGGCGATGACCGGTACACCGAGTGTCTCGCTGTTGAGTGCAGCGCGTGCATTGCCTACGCCTGCGCCGGGCGTGATGCCGGTATCCGCCAGCTGAATGGTGCGCAGCAGACGGCTGAGCCGTCCGGCGGCAAGTGCGTCTACCGCGAGTACCGCGGCAGGTTTGACGCGGTCCAGTACACCGCAGACGACTTCGCCGGTCTCCACGCCGGTCTGTCCCAGCACGCCGGGGGCAAGGGCGGACACCGGTCGCCAGGAAGCGAATACGTCCGGAACCTGCTCGACCAAATGCCGTGTGGCGATCACATGGTCGATTGCCTGTGGGCCGATGGCATCCGGAGTAATCATGCGGTTACCCAGACCTGCAACCAGCACTGGACCAGAGGCTGCGCTGTTCGGCAGCAGTTCGCCCAGCAGCGTACTCAGTGCGCGGCAGGCACGGGGGAAAGCATCCTCTTCGCGTCGAACGAGCGCATCCAGTTCCAGCGTCACATATCGGCCGCAGGGCTTGCCGATTTCCTGCGCTGCGCGCTCGGTTAAGATTTCCACTTCGTTGACTGAAAAGCCTTCAATGGTACGATCGGACTGCCGAACCTGTTGTAAGTTGGCCGCATGGGACAGGTTTTGCACCGCCTCTACTGCCAAATCTGTGCGAAAAGCCATGTGTATTCACTCCTTTTTTGAGTATTTTACGGCACGTCGGATTTTTTATACAGAATCATGGAAAAAAGACTTGCATTTTAGGAAAAGTGATGGTAGAATAGAAACACTGACGAATAGAAAACGAAGGAGGTGTTTTCGGAATGCCCAACATCAAGTCTGCAAAGAAGCGTGTCAAGGTTAACGCTGTCAAGGCGATGAACAACCAGATGGCCAAGAGCGCGCTCAAGACCACGCTGAAGAAGTTCGATACGGCTGTTGCTGCCGGTGATAAGGCGGAAGCGACTGTTGCTTATACGACCGCTGTCAAGGCGGTTGATCAGGCGGCTGCCAAGCACCTCCTGCATAAGAACAACGCGGCTAACAAGAAGAGCAAGATGACTGTCAAGCTCAACGGCATGGCGTAAGAGTTCGTAATAGAACAAAGGAAAACCCCGAGACTATGGTCTCGGGGTTTTTTTGTTTCTGATTCCGGCACAAGAAGAGAATGTAATGACATTTAGAAGAATATCAAAATAATGCTTGACAGATAAGGAAAGATGCAGTATCTTTCAATTAGATAATAATCTAAATGTTGGGAGGAGGAAGTAGATGAAAATTGGTGTATGTGTGGTACTGCTGATTTTGGTGGCATTGATTGTGGGGCAGGCGCGGGCTTTGGCGCGATGTCGGTTCTGGTGTAAATCGTGTGGCACGTTGTTTTCTCTCCCGTGGACCAGACTGTTGTTTCGCCAGCATGTTAACGACGAATGGCGGCTGACCTGTCCGTATTGCGGCAGAAAGGGTTGGTGCCCTGCGCGCCGCCCGAGAAAGGGTGAGAATGCAAAATGAGTTTTCAACAAACCTTTAAAGCGCTGTCCGATCCCATTCGGCGGGATATCCTCGGCTTGCTGCGCGCAGGCCCCATGGCGGCAGGGGAGATCGCTTCGCATTTTTCAGTATCCGGCGCGACCATTTCACATCATTTGTCGATATTGAAGGATGCCGGCCTGGTGTTGGACGATAAGCAGGGCAAATACATTTATTATGAGCTAAATATGTCCGTGGTCGACGAAATTCTGGAATGGGTCACGGCTTTGAAAGGTGGCAGCAGCAATGAAAAAGATTAGTAAAGGACAAGTGGCCGTGTGGATATTGGCAATTCTTCCAGTGGTTCTGGTAGCGGTGGTGTATCAGCGGCTGCCGGCGCAGATTCCGATTCATTGGGGTCTGAACGGTCAGGTTGAGTATGGTGATAAATGGAAACTGTGGATAGTGGCAGGTATGAGTCTGCTGATGGCTGTGATGTTTTATTTTCAGCCGAAGTTTGACCCGAAAAGAAACAATTATGAAAAGTTTTCTGTCTCATATATCGGCTTTCAGTTTATTTTGATGCTGTTCATGCTCGCGTTGACCGGCATCTGTATCACCGAGGCGCTGCGCCCGGGTACAGTAGACGTTGCAATGCTCGTATGCCTGTTCGTCAGTTTGCTGGTGGTTTATATCGGGAACGTAATGCCTAAATTCCGCATGAACTGGTTTTGCGGCATCAAAAACCCGTGGACGTTGTCGAGTGAAGCCGTGTGGAGACGCACGCACCGCGTGGCTGGACGGCTGTATTTCGCATCGGGCGTGTTAGGTGTGATCGGTGCGTTTATACCGAATAATATCGCACGTTTTGGGCTGCTGCTGGCGCCGTTGCTGATGGCTTCCCTGGTGTCGACGGCATTGAGTTATCTGTGGTATCGTGCAGAACAGCGCGTCTGCTGACAATGAATCGGCGCGGCGTTCCCCACATGCAGTGGTGACAAAAAGACACGGAAAAAGCGGGGAAAACGTGGAAAATTGCGGATATTGAAAACCGAAATAAGAATTTTATTCAACTTTTAACTTGCCAAGTGGGGACAGATGTGCTATACTTTTGCAGTAAGTTTACATGAGTGGAGGAAATCCCCCATGTTGTTCACCTTACGGCAAGGAGAAGATTATGACAAGAACGCGTAAGCTGGCGGCAGCAATGCTGCTGGTTGTCGTTGTTGCGGTAAGCGTGCTGACTGCTGCGCTTGCAACGGACGACACAGAAACCTATGCGTATTTGCCCGATCACTCTGTTTATTTCTATGACGTTACAGAGCAGTACGCATGGGCTCACCGCGAAATTGATACGCTTGCGGTAGCAGGGGTAATCAAGGGAAGCGGTAATCATCTGTTTTTCCCGGGCAGTGCTATTACTCGGGCAGATTTTATTGTGATGCTGGATCGTGCTTTCGGTATGAGCGAGGCACTGGACAGTGGCCTGATTGATTCCAGCGGTACCTTTGTAGATGTGCCGGGCAATACCTACTACAGCAAGTCCGTCACCGCGGCAAAGGCTTTCGGTGTGGCTACGGGAACAGACGATAACCGTTTCCTCCCAGAGCAAAACATGACCCGGCAAGACGCTATGGTGTTTCTCAAGCGCACACTGGATCGCACGCAGCTGACGCTGCCGGCAGGCAGCTTATCAGGGTATTCAGATATGAATCAGATTTCCAGTTATGCCCGTGAATCAGTCAGTGCATTGGTCAATGCGAGAGTCATCAGCGGTTCAAATGGTAAGCTGAGCCCGACGGCGAATGTCACCCGTGCGGAAATGGCGGTTATGCTGTATCGCGCAACTCATCTGTTGGATGCGGGCACAAACGCGGTTTACGAGCAGCGCGGTAATGTGGTCAATATCTGCATCGGCGCACAGAGCTACTGCGATGTAGTCATTGAAAATTATGATTCCAGTGTGAAGTATCAGGGGCTGATGCAATATACCAATCTGCGGCAGGAGGACGGCGTAACGTATATTACGCTGACCAAACAGCAGGAGATTAACCGTACGGTGTCCTATGCCAATGGACAATTTACGTTTACTGTTCCGCAGGAGGATGGCAAGATTACGATACCTGCGGCAGCCAATTGTGTGGCGGTTGATGTAACGCAGCCGTATCATCAGATTGATGCGCCGGTCAGCACAGGAAGTGACTATCGGCATTGTTATCCGTCTGTAGTTAACGGCGAGGTTTCGGTAATCTATTATACAACCGCATAAGAAGGCATAAAAAATCCACCGGATGCGTCCGGTGGATTTTTTTGTTTGTCAGTCCTTTGCCAAATGCAATCCATCGTAGCGGGTAACGTGAAAGGTATAAGGCAACGCGGTGGTTTCAAAGCCGATTTCGCGCAATACAGCGCGAATGTTCTCAACCAGATGATAATTGAAGTCACGCTGAGAGATGGATACCTTGAGCGTATCTTTATACGAGCTTACTAGAATGCCGAACGGCTGGAAAGCACAGGGCAAAATAGCGGAATAATCAGCTACAAGCGATTCCATGCTGGGCGGCAGCTTAAATTCACCAATATTGGTCAGAATAAAGCTGTCTCGGCGGATATAATCACGCGCCTGCTGGCGCATCATCTGCTCTTTTTCATCGATGGGCATGTCCAATTTGTGTGATTTGGCAACGCGGTTTGCGTTTTTCAGCGCCCAGAATACCGCATGCGGTAAATTTTTCTGCGTGTCAAAGTAGGCCTTGCACGCCTGACAGGCTTTCAAAAACGGCATACTGAAATATTCATAGAAGAATGGGAGATCAAGCAGAGAAACAAAAAAGCGTGTGGTGGTCGTTTTGACATAGGCGCGCAGATCCATCGGTACCTCTGCGATGATCGGCTCGGTGCGGTCGGTCCCTTCGTAGTAGGTGCGGTACATGCCTATGGAAATTGCAGTCATCAGAAACGTCATAGGGGTTACGCCATTTCCTTTGGTATATTCGAGCAGTTGTGGCAGCGACATCGTTAGTTCGGTGGTCAGTTCGTTGTCGTCGTTGCGGCTGTCATATTCCGGCATGTGAAAGGATGGAACATCCGGATGGTGGTCGGCATCCGACTGCGGCATACCGCGCAGGCGCAGATAACCGTCCTCGCAGTCCTGCGGCGTAAACTGCGTTTCATTGGTACGAATAGAGCGACCCGGATCAACCTGATGTCCCATGCCCTTGAGATAGTAATACAAAATCGTGCGGATAAACTGGTCAAAGCCTCGGCCGTCCGAAATGCAGTGCTGATATTCCAGATAGATGGTGTTATCTTTGTAGCCGCACAGAAACAGATAGCCGTTGGTGTCCTCTGAACCGATATAGTATGGGGATAGGTCATTCATCGGCAGCACCTTGGGTGGCCGCTGCAGGATGCGGTAGCTGTATTGGGTATCGCCGCGGACAAGGCCAAGCCCAAATTGCGGATAGCGGTCAAGTGTGGTGCGCACAGCGGCCAGCAGAACGCGCGGGTCAACCGGTTCGGTCATGCGGATAATGTGGCGCGGTGCGGTGGTCAGGTCTTTGTGCGTTGCGTACATGAAAATTGCGCCATAGCTGTCCACTTTTAGCAGCGCATCTTGATAGGCTTCATTCATAACAGACACCTCCCATTACAATATTATATTATAAATCAAATTGAACTAAAAAAACAGTGAATCAACGCGGAATTTGGAAAAACATAACAGAGATTTTTAGTGCAGGAAGAGAGTCAAAGCGGTTGTCCGGTCCCAGTTGCCGTGAAAAAGCATACGCTGGATGGGAGGGATTTATGTGGTTACGATTAGTTTGTGCATGATTGTAAAAGATGAAGAAGCAGTTCTTGCGCGATGTCTGGACAGTGCGGCAGAGATTGCAGATGAGATAGTGGTTGTGGATACCGGATCGTCTGATAGGACAAAGGAAATCGCGGGACAGTACGGACGGGTTTTGGATTTTGCTTGGTGTGATGATTTCTCTGCTGCACGAAATTATTCCTTTTCGCAGGCAACAAAGGATTTTATTTTGTGGCTGGACGCGGATGATGTTATCACGCCGGAGGATAAAGTGCGTTTTTTACAGCTGAAACAGGAGCTGGACCAAACGACGGATGTGGTTATGCTGCCGTATCATACCGCGTTTGATGAGCGCGGTCGTCCGTGTTACACCTATTATCGAGAACGATTGCTCCGGCGTGCGGCAGAATTTCACTGGGTAGGGGCGGTACATGAATGCATTACACCGTGCGGACACATTCGGTATGCAGATGCGGCAGTGACGCATCATAAAGAAAAAATGGCGGACAGTGATCGCAATTTGAAAATTTATGAGCGCATGTTGGAGCGTGGAGAGTGTCTGGATGCGCGCGGACAATTTTATTATGCGCGCGAGTTGATGACGCATCAGAGATTTACGCAAGCGGTTTCGGCATTTGAGGATTTCTTGCATAGACCCGATGGCTGGGTCGAAAATCAGATTGAAGCGTGCAGAAATCTGGCGGATTGTTTGTTGGCATTAGGAAACAGAGAACAGGCACGGCAGGTACTGGTGCGCTCATTTGCGCTGGACAGTCCGCGCGGCGAAACCTGCTGTGCGCTTGCAGCGCTGGAAATGGAGGATGGCAGGCTGGAGCAGAGTCGGTTTTGGTATGAAACCGCTTTGCATGTTCCATATGCAGAGCAAAATGGTGCGTTTGTCAAGCCCTTGTGTTATGGATATATTCCGTGTCTAGGGTTGTGTATGTGCTGCGATCGGCTTGGGAGACATGCAGAAGCGTCGGAATGGAATGAACGGGCTGCGGTATATTGGCCGGAATCTCCGGCGGTTGCTTATAATCGGCGGTATTTTGCAGGTGCGCAGCGATAGACGGTGTCAAAGGGACGGGAAGAAGCATAGATTGAAATGCCGAATGCTTTTTCGGCAAATTCCTCGAAAGGAAGAATGATATGTATCATCGCCCTCAATTCGGTGGATGTGGTGACAGATATCGTGCATCAGGCGAATGGCTGGAACCGTTTTGCGGTGACTGCGGTTCGGAAGACCGACGAGGTCCGACCGGCCCGACGGGTGCAACCGGTCCGGTTGGGCCGCGTGGCTGCCGCGGTGAGCGGGGTCCGATGGGACCTATGGGGCCGCAAGGGCCGATAGGCGCAACGGGAGCCACCGGAGCAACGGGTGCGACGGGGGCAACTGGAGCAACCGGCGAGAGTGGCAGCACAGGCCCAACAGGTCCGACTGGAGCTACTGGTCCGGCGGGTGGCCCAACTGGCCCAACTGGCCCAACTGGCTCGACGGGTCCAACCGGCCCGACCGGTCCGAGCGGAGCAACTGGCCCAACCGGCCCAACCGGTCCAACCGGCCCCACCGGGGCGCTTTATATAGGAAAGTAAACCATCTGTAAAAATGCGGTTTCTTGTCAAACCGCCTCGTTATGGGTATTGAGCTCAATAAACTCTTTGATCCGGCGCAACTCGTCAGCAAAGCGGAACACAATGCTGATATTACCGCCCTCATACACCTTGATATGATCCACCAGCTCAATGAGAATGTCCCGTGTCAGCTTGTCGATATTCTGATACTGGCGGAAGGCGGTTAAGAACGGGTTTTCGGCATCCACGCCGTTTTCCAGCTCCGCCTGTTCTGCCCGGAGGGTTTGCAGCACTTCCTCCAGAGCCTGAGCCTGCTGCTCGTAGTCCTCTTTCATGTGGCGGTAGTCCGAGTGGCTGATTTCACCGTCTTTCCAGTCCTGATAGATCGATTGCTTGTAGCGGGAGATTTTCGATAGCTCCCGTTCTTTTTGCTCAATGGCATCCATTAACTTTTTGGACTGGCTTTTCACCAGCGGGGCCCGGTTGATACGTTCAATGATCTCGGTGTAGTTCACCGCCAGATAAACCTGCTGCTGAATGGCGTAGAGGACAGCGGCCTCCAGACGGTCATGCTTGATGGTATGTTTGGTGCAAGCCGTTTTGGATTGGTCTTTATAAGTACGGCAGTAGTAGTACACCACACTGCCCACCTTGCTCCGACTCATGGCCTTGCCGCAGTCGGCACATTTCAGAAAACCGCTGAACAGATACAGCTTTTTCTGCTGGGGGCCTGTGCGGGTGTCCCGGTTCAACAGACGCTGCACCTTTTCAAACGTGTCCCGGTCAATAATCGCCTCATGCGTATTTTCTACAATGTACCATTCATCTTTGGGAACCACTTCTTGAATATGCACCTTGTAGCTTTTCATGCGGTAACGTCCCTGCACCATATCCCCGCAGTACATCCGGTTTTTCAAAATGGTACTCACCGACATCGCGCACCACAAAGGCCGTTTCGCAGGATCAATGCTGGGGTTTTGGTATTTCAGCCCCAGGCGTTCCCGCTTGTAGGCGGCGGGACAGAGAACACCGTGATCGTTGAGATAGTGGACAATGGCATTTTTACTCATGCCGTCCAGAAACATGGAGAAAATCTCCCGGACAACAGCAGCTGCTTCTTCGTCCATCACCAAGGCATTTTTGTCGTTTGGATCTTTGATATAGCCATAGGCCGCGAAGGAGCCGATGTGCTCCCCGTTGCGGCGTTTCATATCAAATACCTCCCGCACCTTGTCAGAGGTTTCCGCACAATGGTTTTCATTCAGCACCCCTTGGATAGGAACCGCAATACTCCGCATATTTTGGGGCTCTTTATAGCTGTCCAGGGGCTGATGAAATAGAGAAATAAAACGGACATTGTACCGGGGAAACCAGTCATCCAGATAATAGCCCTGATCGCTGTAATTACGGAAAGAACGGGCCAGGTCTTTGACGATCACGCAGTTCACGCGTCCCCGTTTAATGTCAGCCAGCATCCGCTGGAAATCATCGCGCTCGTCATCCGTTGTGCCGGAAATGCCGTCATCAACATATTCGTCTACAATCATGTACTCGTCGCCGTCATGAAACCCGGCGATATGATCCTCAATGATTGCCCGCTGATTGGTGACGCTTTCGGACTCGTCTAAGCACCGAGCGTCCTCTTTGGATAGGCGGATATAGATGGCAATTCTCCATACTCGAATCCGTGGTTTTACTGTTTGAGCAATAGTCCGGCTTTTACGTGCCATGTGTGCCTCCTTCCCTATCACATTACACCTATATGATACCTCTGCTCCATGGGTACAACAAGGATGCCTCCACCTCTGGACAGAGTTGCCAGAAGTTTGGGAAAGAGATTAAAGGCCGCTCTTTTTCCGCTGAAAGAAGTCGGAAAGGGCATCCTGTAAGGACGGGGCGCTGTCCAGAAACTCCAGCTTAACACCCAAGTCGCCTACGCGGAAACAATAGGGATTTTCCGTTGATTTTAGAATATAGCCCGCTCGCAGCTCCTGGGGGACACCGGGATCGAGAGCCAGGCCGCTCACATCTACCAATTCATCCTTGTTCACCTTCTGAATGTCAATGCTTGCCAGCGCCGAGATATTAAGCTGATTGTTCATTGAACATACGCCTCCTTTCCAATATTTTTATGCGGTTGCCAACTTGTCCTATGAGAAAGTAAACAGGGCCAGCATCGTTATCGATACTGGCCCTGTTCGTTCCCTCGCTTATGGACAAAGTGTCCAGAAGTCAGTGGGCACTATCCTCAAAGTGCTGCTGGGCTCATGCAGGCAGGCGGAGTATTCGATACCATTATCTTTTGTAGCTATCACCGGGGTGTCCCCATTCAGCGACATGGCTTTTTTGGCCGGGAACGGGGACGGACGATGGACGGGGATACAGCGTTCTTCCTTACTGCCGCCAGCTCCTAAAAAAAGAGGCGGCGGTCTTGAAACTCTTTCAAAACCGCCGCGAATACGGGAAATGCCCATTTGCGCGCGTAAGCTTACCTGCCTCGTCACGGTTTCCCCCATCGGGACGGGCAGGGCCTTTAGCCGATTTGATTTTGTACTTTGGTTACTTAATCAGCCCAATTAAAAGGGCAACCCTCGGTAATTACGCGTTCTTTACTCCGGCTTCCTCTAACGCACGCGAAAGCTTTTTAATGAACATTCCTGTCAGTTTGTGTTTTTTTCCATCTGTTGTCATCAGGGTAAGGTTACCCATCCCCTTAGAAAAAGAAACGACCTGATCCAGCGGGTAGTCAAAGAAGAGGGTTAAAGCGTCAGTAAACACTACTCGTTGATTGGTGATATGTAGCTTGCCCGGATTGGGCTTCGGCATAACAATCATGCGTTTTGTAATGTAAGACGCAGCCGCCTCTTCCAAAAGTTTCTCATTTTCTCGCAGTTCCCATGTCTTTAATATCATCGATCTTCCTCCTTGTATTAAGGTAATAGTCTATTTAGGTATCATCAGAGAAAACTGATGGTATCCTTCTATCTGTTTGGACAAAATAAAGCAAAATTTGTTGTGCTATACCTTGTCTTTTTACACTTCTGGACAAAGTGGTCAGAAGTGCCTGTTTTATGGCTCCGCGCTTTCCTTCACTTTGTACCGAATGGCCCTCTTAATCCTCTTTGCGATGGCAGAGCCGATCACCAGTAGGAGAATCCCAATGCCAGCACGAATCACGAAGTCCAGCATCCAGTTGACCTTGCCGTGGCGGTACATATCCAGTACATACACCGGATCTACCTCGTAATCATTCGCCATTTGGTGGAGCATGGTCTTTTCCTCTGTTGTGGCATACCGCACATAGCCCGTGGGCAGCTCCTCGCCGGGGCGGAGCATGAGATAATCGTCAAAGTAGATGCAGACATAGGTGCCGTCCTCCAGTGGAGCCAGATAGTAACCATTATATGAGCCAGATGCCAAGAATCTCAGCAGGAAACGCCTTGCCAGGCCAGTGGGATAGGCCACGGGGATATATTCGGAAATGATAGCCGTCTTCTTTACCCCGCTGTTGTGGTGGGTGTGCTCTCCCGCATACTCTGAATCCCGCAGACGCAATAGGGGACACCGGATCAGGCTCTCTTTGGACACCGTGGCTGGAGTACTTTGAAAGAAGAAGTCCTCCACATCTGCCTGAGTATGTACGACAGAGACAGATTGATCCGGTGTCTGCCCTTGTTCCGTTCCCGTCCCGGATCCTAGGTCATAAATCCAGCCCGTGGGGGCGCTCATCATCAGCCATGCACCAAAGACGACTCCTAATACAATTTTCAGAACAGAAGTAGGGGAATATTTGGGGTGCTCCATTGCTTGATCCTCCTCGTTCTTTTCCCATCTCTGGACGAGTTGTGCAAAGGTAGGAAAGTTGACCAAAAAATGCGCTGCTAAAAAAGGAACGCCAATTAACCATTATTAAGGGCATGACAAAACTCGGAGCTACATAGTCATAGGTCCGCTTGCTTGTTTAAGGATGGCAGATACCATAGCGTTTGTCACCCTTACTGAATTACATTTTAAGGATATTATAGCAAATACATGGTGGTATGCCAACTATTTCTTTGTCTGGACAAGAAATGCACCGCATGCACCATTTTCAAAGCAGTTTCAGGGGGTGCCGATGGTGGCCAGCAGTTCATCATTGGTCGCCGCCAGATGATCAACCGGACAGATGGCAGCCCGCCGCATGGTTTGCCGGAGAAATTCGGACAGTTCAAAAGCAATGCTTTTCATGAACACTTTTCAAATTCTTTCAAAACTCTCTTGTGAAAAGTTGAAGTTGGGTGTATAGTATAAAAGGCTTAAGGCTTATGCAATAAGCTGAGAGGAAGGTATAATCTTTGACTCCTATACCTGATACGGATAATGCCATTGTAGGAATCACAGCTTGATTTTCGGGGGTATCCGTAATAGGATGCTCTTTTCTTTTGTAAATTGAATACTAAGGGAGCTTGTGTTACAGGCTGAGAGGAAGGTATAACCTTCGACCGAGAACCTGATTTGGATAATGCCAACGTAGGGATGCCTGATATAGCTATATCGGGAATAACAGCAGTGTTTTACGGAAGCTACCAATAAAGGTGGTTTCCGTTTTTTTTATTGCATTTTGGGAGGTGTGAATAATGGTAAAAATCAATGGTGAGCTTTTCGATGTAGCCGGAAATATATCCATGCCAACGCTCAATGTTGCTGTGACCTCGTAAATGCAGGCGCGGCATCTGTGGAAAAGGTTCTGAGCCGATGTGGTATGCTTTTGATCCGAATTTTTTTTAGATTTTCAAAATAAATATCTCCTTAAAAGGAAAATAAATTATGAGAAACTACACAACACAAATGGATGCCGCAAGACGCGGCATCATCACCCCCGAAATGAAAGCAGTTGCGAAAAAGGAATACCGTACAGAAGAAGAAATTCGTGAACTTGTCGCCAAAGGAAAGGCTGTCATCTGTGCCAACAAACTTCACACCTGCATCAATCCTAATGGTGTAGGCTCGATGCTGCGCACCAAGATTAATGTAAACTTGGGCGTATCCCGTGACTGCAAGGACTATAATATTGAGATGGAAAAGGTTATGTCGGCGGTCAATATGGGTGCAGAAGCAATCATGGACCTGTCCTCCCACGGCAATACACAGCCTTTCCGCAGAAAGCTGACAGCGGAATGCCCCGCTATGATTGGTACGGTTCCTGTATATGACAGTGTAATCCACTATCAGCGAGACCTTGCAACCCTTACAGCAAGGGATTTTATCGATGTGGTAAAGCTTCACGCAGAAGACGGTGTTGACTTTGTTACGCTCCATTGCGGAATTACCCGTAAAACCATTGAGCAGATTCGTAAACACAAGAGAAAAATGAATATCGTTTCCCGTGGCGGCTCCTTGGTCTTTGCGTGGATGAGTATGACCGGTGAGGAAAATCCCTTCTACGAATACTATGATGAAATTCTGGAGATCTGCCGTGAGTATGATGTGACGATTTCACTCGGTGATGCTTGCCGCCCCGGTTGTCTTGCCGACGGAAGTGACGTTTGTCAGATTGAGGAACTGGTTCGCCTTGGGGAACTGACCAAACGTGCATGGGAAAAGGATGTGCAGGTAATGGTTGAAGGTCCTGGGCATATGCCAATGGATCAGATTGAAGCCAATATGAAGATGCAGCAGACCATTTGCATGGGTGCGCCTTTTTATGTGCTCGGCCCTATTGTTACCGACATTGCGCCCGGATATGACCATATTACCTCTGCCATCGGCGGTGCAATTGCCGCCGCTTCCGGTGCCGCTTTTCTTTGCTATGTGACTCCTGCCGAACACTTAGCTTTGCCAAATGTGGACGATGTGAAGCAGGGCATCATTGCTTCTCGCATTGCGGCTCATGCAGCGGATATTGCCAAGAAAATTCCGCACGCAAGAGATATTGACGATGCCATGGCAGATGCACGTCGTACCTTTGATTGGGAAAAGCAATGGGAATGCTCCATCGACCCGGAAACCGCAAAGGCAATACGTGATAGCCGTGCCCCGGAGCACGAGGATAGCTGTTCTATGTGCGGCAAATTCTGCGCAATCAGAAGCATGAATAAGGCGCTGAACGGCGAGTATATTGATATTCTTTAAATGGCTGTATAAACCATTGTACTCCTTTACGAAAAAGATGCTACAGATACCGTGTTCGCTGTCAAAGAAGCAGTAAAAAAGGTTTTGACGATTTATTGCTTATCGGCGTTGTTGGCGCAAGACTCGTCACACGCTGGTTGATGTTTCAATCCTTCTATATCTTGATTCCCTCAGCGTAAAAGGTACTATCCATATTGATTACTCTGAAATTGAGATAGTGTCGAATATGCCCGTCTATATTGAGATTCTTTTTCATTTTTCTGTTTGCTTAACATGATAGCATATAATCGAGGACTTATTGACATAGGCTACTACCTTCTTTTGGTAATATGAATACCCGATCAGTAGAGTGCTTTCCTTTTAACATCGCCCCGACCGGCCCGACGGGTCCAAGCGGAGCGACTGGCCCGACTGGCCCGAGCGGAGCAACCGGCCCGACTGGCCCGAGCGGCCCAACCGGTCCGACCGGCCCGAGTGGAGCGACAGGCCCCACCGGTCCGACCGGCCCGAGTGGAGCGACAGGCCCCACCGGTCCGACTGGTTCGAGCGGAGCGACTGGTCCGACTGGCCCGAGTGGAGCAACCGGCCCGACTGGCCCGACCGGCCCGACCGGAGCAACTGGCCCGACGGGTCCAAGCGGAGCAACTGGCCCGAGCGGTCCGACTGGCCCGACGGGTCCAAGCGGAGCGACCGGCCCGAGCGGTCCGACAGGAGCCACAGGCCCGGCTGGCACCGGTACGGATGTACAGTTATTGTCTGCCTACTCCACACCGCCGCAATCCGGTACCGGACAAACGCCGCTGCTGTTTGACCGGAATGCGCTGTCCTATGGCACAGCCATCAGTCATGCAGCCAACAGCCCAAGCTTTACCATCAGTCAGCCGGGTGTTTATAACCTTGCATTCAATGGTGGTTTTGCACCTGCGAAAAGCGTCAGTTTCCCGCTCAATCTCAGTACGGTTGCCCAGCTCAATGGTACAGGTTTACCGGGGGCTGCGGCACAACACAATTTTACCAACCCCAACGATGTCGTAAATCTGGCGTTTACTGTACCGTTTGCGGTTTCTTCTGTTCCGGCAACACTGCAAGTGGTCAGTACGGCGAAAGGTTTTTTGTACAGCAATATTTCCGCAACCGTGACCAGAAACGGCAGCATACCGAGCTGAAAGCATGTCGCTTGATGTGTTTGTCTGCCCGCTACAAGACCCGGCTGTTCAATCGGCTGGGTCTTGTGCTGTTTTTTTGAATAAATATGCTGAAAAAACGCGGATTGATTCTGAAATGGGAATAAATAGGTTCGACTTCCCGTGCGAGGTATGCTATACTATACGTATTCCATAAGCATCGACCGGATAAAAAGGCGCAGCATACAAGGAGAAGGGACACGGCATGACAATTTTAACCTGCGAATGTGGAAATGAAATTTATATTATGGATGAAACTCAAGCGACTGCATGGCAATGTGATGCATGTGGACAATGGTATGATTTTTTTTGGTGTGAAAGTAGCGCCGCCCGGGCAAAATGAACCCAAGCCCTCGCCGCATTTGATTAACTGGAGCGCGGGGGAAGATTTGTAAAAGGTGAAGGAAATGATAAATAAACAAAAAATTGCGCTGCTGACGGATTCTTGTGCGGATATTCCGCAGACATTGGTACGTCGGTATGATATCTATGTTGTTCCGCTCAAACTGATTTTCTCGGACGGTGAATATGCGGATGGTGTGGATATTACTCCGACCGAGGTCTATCGCAGACTGCCGCAGGAAATTCCCAAAACGACGCTGCCGGGCGGGGATATGGTAGAACAGGCATATGCACGTATCAAGCAGGCGGGATATACCAAGGTGTTGGCGATTAACCTGTCCGGTGGTCTGAGCGGTACCGGTAATTTGGTGCGTTTGATCGGAGAACAGACTGTCGGGCTTGAGGTTGCGGCATTTGATACGCTGAGCGGTTCTCTGGGTATTGGAATGACGGTACTACAAGCGGCGCGCTGGATCGAAGAGGGATGGTCTTGGAGCGAACTGCTGCGTGCCATACCTGCGTTGATGCGGGATACGCATGTGTTTTTCTGTGTGGATACGTTGGAATATTTGCGAAAGGGCGGACGCATCGGAAAAATTGCGGCTGTAGCGGGAACGCTTTTGCAAATCAAACCCATTATTTCCTTTGCGCCAGATGGGGAGTTGACCAGCGTTGCCAAAATTCGCGGACGTAAGGCTGCGATGCAGAAGATGGTGCAGTTGGCAACAGCGCTGGTGCCGCGCGGCGTACCGTTCAATTTAGCAGTGGCGCACGGGGATGCACCGGCAGAACTCAAGGAGATACGAGAGATGGCGCAGAAAAGCCTGCCCGATTACCTGCATTTGATGGAGGGGGAAATCGATTGCACGTTGGGGGCGTATGTAGGGCCGCATCTGCTGGGCGTTGGTGTGCAGATGCTGACCGATGCACTTTCTGCCGCAGGCAGAGAAAATTAACGGTACTGTAACTTTTGTATTCCGGTTTTAATGCTATAATAAACCAATAGAGAACATATATAATCAATATTAGGTAGGAAGGAATGAACGGAAAATGACATATCAATCGGCGTACCGGACGACTTACCGGCGCCACAGACACCGTCGCCGTAACAGCCACTATGGTGTGCTGATCGCACTGATTCTGGTGGTAATTGTTGCGGTTCCGGTTGCGTTTCACATTGTGAAAGGAGTATCCAGTGCGATTTTTGGTGGGGATCGGAATCAGCTGGTATACCAAGTCGACAATGCGCGTGCATTTACAGATGGCAAAATAGTCGATCTGGGCAATGCAGCGCCATATCGGGACAGCAATGGAAACGTTTTTGTGTCGGTAAAATCGTTGTGTGAGAATCTGGGACTCGAGTTGTCCTGGGAGGAAAGCAACAAAACCTCTGTTCTTATAGAGCAGAAGAATACACTGCGCATACAGGTGAACAGTAAAACCGCGCAGTTGAATGAAGAAACAAAAACCATGTCGACTGCGCCTGTGATGAAAGACGGGACAGTCTATGTGCCGGTGCGCGATATCTGCCAGTTGTTCTCCTGGCAGGTAGGCGAGTTGGGCGCAGATATGGGCGATTTGGTTGTGGTTTCGCAATCGAAAAAGACGTTGGATGATGAAAAACTGGGAAAGATTGCGGATGAAGCACTGTCCGAGCTTGGACCGTCCGAGGCGCAGCTTGCATCCGACAGTGTGCTCATGCGCACGGATTCGGATAAGCTGCAGTATCAAGGCGAGGTCCGGCAGATGAAGGAAGAGGGCGAGTCCCGCAGTGCAGCTGTGGTAGAGCGGGATGGACTGCAATATGTGCCGCTCAGCGCAGCGATCACCACACTGGGCGGAACGGTCTCCTCCGATGGGGATAGTGAATGGACAGTAGAGTATAACGGCATTCAATCGACGGTGCACGAGAACGGTAAAACCAAGGTAAACGGGGATCGTGTGCGCGGCGATGATATCAGCGCCTTTACGGATGGAGACAGCGGACGGTTTTACGTATCCGCGCCGTTGTTTGCCGCAGTGATTGGCAAAGAGTATACAGCATTGGATGATGGTTCGTTTGCTTTTGCCGTTACCTCGCTGGATGGCTTTGACAGCCAGAAGGCTTATCTGTCCGGTCAGACGAGCGGACTGACACAAGCGGTCAATGTGAACGTGCCGGATGCAGACGTGTATATTGCGTTGACGTTCGACGATGGACCGACCGGTGCAATCAATGGCTATCCGAATGGACTGACGGCATATTTGCTGGATGGACTGAAGGAACGCGGCGCGCATGCGACATTCTTTATGGTCGGTGACCGTGTCAATATGTTCAGCAGCACTCTGCCGCGGCTGGTGTCCGAAGGACATGAGCTGGGCAACCACACGATGACGCATCCGATGCAGCATCTGACTGGGTTGAATAAGGATGGCATTCAGAAGGAGATCTCATCCGCAACGAGTACCATCAAAGAGAAGGCGGGACAGCCCCCCACGGTATTGCGTCCCGTTGGCGGCGGCGTCAACAGCGATGTTAAGGCGGTTGCCAAGGAACTGGGTCTGCCGATTATCAACTGGAATGTAGATACGCAGGATTGGAAAAACCGCAATAAGCAGAGCGTACACGATGCTATTGTGAATGCGGCGGATGGATCGGTGGTTCTGATGCACGACCTGTATCCGACCTCGGTGGAGGGTGCATTGTCAGCCATTGACGACCTGCAAAAACGCACGGATAAAACCTATGCGTTTGTTACGGTTTCCGAGCTTGCGGCGGTCAAGGGTATTACGCTGGAGCCGGGTGTTGTGTATAACGGTTTGACCGACAAGGTTGCGCAGCAGATTGCGGACGGCACATATGCGCCGACGGAATTTACCTGATTGCAAAGTAGTTAAATCAAAATCAATTTCAGCTACCAGTACGGCATCATGCCGTGCTGGTAGCTTTATTTGCATAAAAAACAGGCAGATGCTTTGACATCTGCCTGTTTTTTATGGTGTTGATTGAAGTGATACATTATCTGCGACGTCTGCGCTGATAATTGGTGTTTTCATACCGTGAGCGCAGGTTCTTGCGCTGTTTGCGGCGGCGCATACCGCCAAAAGTCAGATTGAACAGAATATATAATACGACAAATACGGCCAGCACAATCAAGATGACCTTAAATACAGTGCTTTGGAAGAAGTTGCTCAGTTTATCGGCGTAATAGAGTACGGGGCTCCTTTCCACATCGCTGAGCGCCACCAGCTCGACTGTGCCGTAGTCCATACCGTTGTAGGAATAGGTGACGCTGCCAATCACATCGCCTGCTTTGATGGGAGCATCTACGCTTTCCGGTGCGGTGATGACAGGGTCTTGCGTGAGCGCCTCGATATCCAAATTCTTGGGTACAAGAGCAACCAGATCATTTTTTGCCGTCAGCACCAGCTTGTCCGTATCGGTGGATAGATCCACTTTAATCTGTTTGATGGTATCGCCTTGTTTGACAAGCGTTTTGGAGATGAAGTTTTCAAAGCCCCATTTGCATAAGGCGGAAGTATCGGTGAAGCTGGCTGCAATTTCGGGATATTCGGTCGAATGGTCATCACAGCCCATGACAACGGAATACAGCTTGGCGTCGCCATACTCTGCATAGCCGACGAAACAGTTACCTGCCTGCGAGGTATGGCCGGTTTTGATGCCCTGACAATACGGATAAGCGTAGGGGGCATACGAACTGAAAATCAGCATGTTGGTCGTGTAGATGATGCGTTCTTCGTGCATGTTGGTCTTGGACATTTTATACTGCACGGTGTTCACAATGTTGGCAAAGGTTTCATCTTTCATGGCCTCATAGCCAATCTTGTACAGGTCGCGTGCGGTGGAGTAGTGGTCATCCTCGTGCAGGCCGCAGGGATTGGAAAAGTGGGTGCCTGTGCAGCCAAGTTCAGCAGCGCGTTCGTTCATCATATTGACGAAATTTTCATAGGTCCCGCCGACATGTCGGGCAAGCATGTAAGCCGCCTCATTAGCCGAGGGCAGCATAAGCGCATATAGAAGATCCTTGACTGTAACTTGCTCGCCTTGTTTGATGCCTGCGTTTGAGCTGTCTGCGGTGACATTTTCAAAGTCAGAGGCTTCGGCGGTGACTGTCTCATTGAGGTCGGTCACGTTTTCAAGCGTGAGCAGTGCCGTCATGATTTTTGTGGTAGAGGCCGGGTAACGACGCTCGTCCGCATTTTTTTCGTACAGTACCATGCCGGAGTCCGGGCTGATGAGCAGTGCTGCTTCAGCGTTAAGCGTGGGCGCGCCGGGCGCGGCGGCAATGATGTTTGCGTTATCCGCTTGGCTGGTGCTATCCGTGTTTTCTGTGTCCGTGCTTTCGGTATCACTGCCAGTATCTGTGGTATCGGAAACCGTGTCCTCATCCTCAGGCGCAGCAAAGGCCTGCGGCAGAGGAGCGGCAGCGAACAATAAGATAAAGCACAGGACAAATGCTGTGAGTCGGTTTCGCAGTATATTATTTTTCATTGGTATCCCCCAGTGAGAAGTCAGCGTCGGTGAAATGGCCGCGCAGAGCCGCAGGCTTGGGCGGCACACGGCGCAGGGGGTCGTATCGGAACGCACGGCAGTGATCCGTGCCGTCTACCACGCCGCGTCGACGGCAGGCAATACGCTGACCATCAGCCAGCGGTGTGCCGTGAGAGCAATAAGTACAGCGTGGTTCAATATTTTTGCGCAGCAGCTTTTTCAGCTTCATGCGTCAGATCACTCCAATCCAATGTTCTGTGACCCATTATATCTTATTTTTCGCTTTTTTTCCAGACCAAATTGTAAACAACATTAAAAGCAATATCAGGAAGAAAACTGGGTAGTGACGTTGCTGCAGTGCATTATCCACCGGCGCGAACGCCGGAAGTGCGGTAGGAGAAATGCGTGTCAGCAGTGCAGTCAGAGCGGCTGCCATGGCGCCGTGCAGCAGTTTATTGGCCGCAAAGTTGTCCATGGGCAGGCCGGCAGGTTCAGCCACTGCACGCGCCTGAAACTGTACGGCCAGTCCGCCGAAGCCCAGCAGGAAGGAGACGAGTGTCAGCTTCACGCCGTCAGGAAACGGCAATGCGCGGAGTGCATCCAGACCGGAGGTCAGCTCCAGCATGCCGGAGAGTGCATTGCCGTAAGGAAGATGCGACAAAATTGGCTGAACCAGCTGTAGCAGCACACAAAAGACAGTCAGAAAGGCGGTGACGGTCAAGGCGGTGGCAGCTGCCTGCTGTACCGCAGCGCAAAAAACGGAGGAAAAGCTCTGGTGCGGCGTAGTGTCCGGTGTGTATGGTGCTGCACCTTCAGCGGTGGCCTGTGCCGGACGCGCAACCAGCAAACCGGTCAACAATGCGGTGAGTATGTGGATGCCGTACAGCATCGCACCCGTTCGCGCGCTGCCGAAAATCCCGAGACCGGCAAGACCGATGCAGAAACCCGGGCTGGCACAGTTGCAGAAGCTGTTGACTCGCGCTGCGGTATCGCGGGAAAAAGCGCCCTGCCGCAGTAAATCGACCGTGGTCGCCGTTCCAACCGGATAGCCGCCGGTCAGTCCGAGAATGACGGCGGGCGCGGCAGAAGGCGGCAGACGGTACAGGCGTGCGAGCGGACGTGCGGCGGGACGGGTGAGCGCTTGCGCCAGTCCGCTGCGCACCAGCAGACCGCTTGCCAGAAAAAAAGGAAACAGCGCGGGCAGCGCCTGCCCGGCGGCCAGTGATAGACCATCGCGCACGCCGTCGGCACAGGCGGCGGGAAACAGCAGGAACGCTGCAAATAAAGCGAGGGATAAAAAGAGTTTCATGCACGCACCTCCGATGCATCAGGATATGCAGCGCTGTCAAGTTTGATGCTGTGGGCGCATACAATAACCCGAACGGAGGAGGGACGCACATGGCGCATGAGGGGTTGGGCGAGCTGATCGACGATCTGCATGGCTTCCGGCCGCGTGTGGAGATCATCGGTAACAGCCGTGTGGTGGTGGAGAATCATCGCGGTATTCAAGAATATGAGCAAGGGCTGCTGCGGGTTAAATGCAGCGGCTGCGAGGTGCGTATCGTGGGAGCGGGACTGGAGCTGACAGCGCTTTCGCTTGACGAACTGGCGGTTACCGGGACGATTGTATCGGTGGAATATACGACGGCGGGATGACGGAAAGGGGATGAAATTATGCTTGCGCGGCTCTGGCGTCTGGCGCGCGGACAGGTGCGCGTACGCGTGACAGGTGCAAGCCTGCCGCGCTTTCTCAATCTGTGCGCCGAGAAGGGTCTGATGCTGCGGCGGATGGAGCGAACGGCGTGGAATGAAATGTATGCTACGCTGTCGGTGGCAGATTTTCGCGCACTGCGGCAGTATATGGGGCGCACAGGCTGTCGGGTACATATCGTGCAGCGGCGCGGCATGCCGTTTTGGGCGGCGCGTTTACGGCCTCGAACCGCGCTGTGGGGCGGCCTTGTGCTGCTTGTGTTGCTTTGCTGGGTGCTGTGCGCGCATATCTGGTCGATTGAGGCGCATATTGACCCCGCGTTGGATGAGGCGGAGGTGATGCAGCAGCTGGAAGAGCTGGGGGTGCATATCGGTGCGCGCATCAGCTCGCTGGACACGCGCAGTATCCGCTGGACCATGCTCGGCATGCAGCCGAATATGACATTTTTGTCGCTGAACTTTCGTGGAAACAGCCTGACCATTGAGGCATATGGTATGACGCCGCCCGAGGAAAAGATTGACCAGAATGCGATTGTCAAGGTCGTCGCTGCGCGGGAAGGCGTTATCAAAAGTGTGAAGGCGCTGGAGGGGCAGCCGATGGTGCAGGCGGGGGACGCGGTCCAAACGGGTGATACGCTTATCAGCGGTCTGGTCGCGCCGACCCGCGAGGATGGAAATTATCACTTGACGCATGCACGCGGCGAGGTAGAGGCGTATACGGTGCATCAAGTGACGGCAGCGCGCTCTCTGGAAACCGAGAGCAAGGTATATACGGGCAAGGTGCGGCGGCAGTATGCGCTGGTTTTGGGAAATCACCGGTTAAATTTATATATTGGGAGTGGAATTGACGGGGGAACCTGTGATAAAATAATAGAAACCAGAACGCTGCGTCTGTCGGACAGTGTGGTGTTCCCGGTGTCGCTGGTCGTGCAGACCTATGTGTTTTACGAGCGTGAGCCGCAAACTGCCACAGTGGAGGAACTGCGTGTCGAGATGCTCTCGCGTGCTCTGGAGGAGATAGCTTCCGGTATGGACGGTACAGTAACCGAACACAGCGAAACGCTCACCGAACAGGACGGCGCGGCGGTGCTGGAGATGACCGTACACGCAGTCGAGCAGATCGGTGTCGAGGCGGTCGATGACAGCACGATTCCGGAGCAGCCGCCGTCTGAGGACGAGACTGCGCCATAGCACACAGCGACAGACGGAGAGAACAAGGAAAGCAAGGTGCAAACCATAGAAAAGACAATACAGGTAGAGAGAACCGAACTTTTAATGGCGGTTTTCGGTGCGTTTGACGAGAATGTCAAACTGATCGAGCGGGAATTGGGCGTTTCAGTCATTAGCCGGGGAACCGAGCTGAAGGTTTCGGGCGAGGCGGCGGATGTGGAGACAGCATCGCATACCATCGAGGCGCTGGTGTCCATGGCGGCGCGCGGGGACGCGATTGGCACACAGACTGTGCAGTACGTCATCGGACTGGCACGCGATGGCCGAGAGGCCGAGGTGCACACCATGAGCCGCGATGTGCTGTGCATCACGGCCAAGGGTAAGCCGATTAAAGCCAAAACCCTCGGCCAGAAACGGTATATGGAGGCGATTCGCAAAAATACCATCGTCATGGGCGTCGGCCCTGCGGGTACGGGCAAGACCTATCTTGCCGTGGCCGCAGCGGTCGCAGCCTTCCGGGACAAGCAGGTGTCCCGTATTATTCTGACACGTCCCGCGGTCGAGGCAGGCGAAAAGCTGGGCTTTTTGCCCGGCGACCTGCAAAGCAAGGTCGACCCCTACCTGCGTCCGTTATATGACGGTCTGTTTGATATGCTCGGCGCGGAAAACTTCGCCAAGTATCAGGAGCGCGGTTCAATCGAGGTGGCGCCGCTGGCCTACATGCGCGGCCGCACATTGGATGACAGCTTCATTATTCTGGACGAAGCGCAGAACACGACGCCTGAGCAGATGAAAATGTTCCTGACCCGTCTGGGTTTTGGTTCGCAGGCGGTTATCACGGGCGATATCACGCAGATTGACCTGCCGGACGGCAAGCAGTCCGGTCTGAAAGAGGCGCTGCGTGTGCTCGACGGTGTAGAGGGCATCGCGCAATGCTATCTGACCGAAAAGGACGTAGTGCGGCATGAGCTGGTGCAGCGCATCGTCAAGGCGTATGCCGACTACGAGGGCAAAAAAGGTAAAAGTAGAACGCAGGACAGCAAACACCCGGCTTTCCGCCGAAAAGGGGAGAAACGATGAGCCATCAGATCAATATCGGGTTTGAAACCGAAGTGGAGGATGAGCAGGCGGTAAGTGAACTCATTCGTACCTGTGCAAAACGTGTGCTCGAAAGCGAGGACGTGCCGTTTGATGCGGAAATCGACGTGACCGTGGTGGATGCCGACGAGATTCGGCAGCTCAACGCGGAATATCGGGACAAAGATGCGGTGACCGATGTGCTGTCCTTCCCGATGTATGATTTTTTGAACGGCGTGCCGCAGGAGGAACTCGAAGCCGAGCCTGACACGGGATGCGTGATGCTGGGCGATATGATTCTGTGCTACACACGCGCGGTTGAGCAGGCCGCGCAGTTTGGTCATTCGCCGGCGCGCGAGTGCGGATATCTGACGACCCATTCTGTGCTGCATCTGCTGGGCTACGATCATGAGCGGAGCGATGAGGACACACGCCTGATGCGCGCCAAGGAGGAGGACAACCTTACCTTCCTCGGCCTGACCAGAGAGAACTGATATGGGAAAGAACATCAGAAAACTGCATGAGAGCTTCCAGCACGCGCTGCGCGGACTGGGGCTGTGCATCCATGGGGAGCGCAACTTCCGCGTGCACATGGTCACGGCCTTTTATGTGACGGTTTTTGCGCTGATGGGTCACGCAAGCGCAGCGGAGGCGGCGATTTTGTGTATCTGCTTTGGTTTGACCATGGGTGCGGAGCTGATGAACACCGCCATTGAGCGGCTATGCGATCGGCAGGCCAGCGGATACGATGGCTTTGTCCGCAACGCCAAGGACATTGCCGCGGCGGGGGTGTTCGTGTGCGCCGCGGCGTGTGCAGCGGTAGGCGTATGCATTTTTATCGGTGAAGGTGTGTTGTGGACAGCTGCACAGTTCCTGCTCGTGCATCTTTGGGCATTTGTGGTGCTGCTGGTGACAGTACCGGCTGCGCTTTGGTTTATATTTTATTATGGGAGAATACAATGAGCAAGATTACGAAAACTGCGGTCGTCTCGGTGGTCGGCCGCCCGAATGTCGGCAAATCCACGCTGACCAATAAGCTGGTGGGGCAGAAGGTTGCCATCGTTTCCAGTAAACCGCAGACCACACGCACCCGTATTACAGGCGTACTCAGCCGCGGGGATACGCAGTATGTCTTTTTGGATACGCCCGGTCTGCATAAGCCGCGCTCCCGTCTGGGTGATTACATGTGTAAGGTCGTGACCGATACCGTGTCCGAAGTGGACGTGGCGGCGCTTGTGGTTGAGCCGATTGCGAACATCGGCCCGGCAGAGGAGAGCCTTATCCAGCAGATTAAGCAGCATCATATGCCGTCTATTCTGGTCATCAATAAGATAGACACGGTCAAAAAGGAAGAACTGCTTGCGGTCATCGCTAAGTATGCCGAGGTGCATGACTTTGACGCGGTCGTGCCGATTTCGGCGCGCACGGGTGAGGGGCTGAATGATTTTCTGTCCGAGGTGGATAAATATGCGCTCGAAGGTCCGCAGCTGTTTCCGGAGGATATGGTATCTGATCAGCCGGAGCGGCAGCTTGTGGCTGAAATTGTGCGTGAAAAAATGCTGCGTTTGCTCGACCGGGAGGTGCCGCACGGCGTTGCCGTCGGCATCGAGCGTTGGCATGAGCGTGAGGACGGTTTGATCGAAATCAACGCAGTCATTTATTGTGAAAAGAACAGCCATAAAGGGATTATCATCGGCAAGCAGGGCGCCATGCTCAAAGAGATTGGCCGTCAGGCCCGCGCGGATATCGAGCGCATGTTGGATGCGAAAGTGTTCCTTGAGTTGTGGGTCAAGGTCAAGGAGGGCTGGCGCAACAATCAGTATCAGATGCGCAATTTCGGTTACGAGGATCAGTAAATGGCAGAGGTCAGGCTGCGCGCGCTCATTTTGCGTGAGGTGGATTTCGGTGATTTCGACCGCTATCTGACCGTGCTGACCGAATACGGACGCAAGAGCGAAATTCTGTATAAAAATGCGCGGCGGGGCAAAAAACAGAACCCTGCCGCGCGGCAGTTTTGTTATTCCGAGCTGATTTTGTCCGAGCGGGGAGGGAAATACGCGCTGCGCGATGCCGATCTGGTGCATTCTTTTTTCTCGCTTGCGGAAGATATTGAACGGTATGCGCTTGCATGCTATCTGGCGGAGATTGCCGGTGCGGTGACCGGGCCGGATGAGGACAGTCCGGCGGTATGCCGCTTGTTGCTGCACGCATTGTATGCGCTGGAGGGTAAAAAGCGCGACCCTGCGCTGGTCAAGGCCGCGTTTGAGTGGCGCGTGTTGGCGGAGAGCGGCTATGCGCCTGACTTTACCGAGTGTGGCGTGTGTGGACAGACGATCGAGCAGCCGCCTGTGTGTTTTTCTGTGCGTGCGGGTACAGCGGCAGACGATAAATGCGCTGCGCGTGTTGGCGGGTATGAACGGCTTGCGGATGGAACGCTGCGCGCAATTTTGCATGTTCTGTCGGCAGAGCCGCAGAGAGCGTATGCTTTTGCGCTTACTGGTGCGGCATGTGAACAGTTCTGCCGTATGGCGGAAGCATATGTGCAGTATCACCTTGGCCGTGGATTTGACAGTTTGGTATTTTACCGCTCGCTCCAGCCGAAAGGGAAAAAGCCATGATTGTAATAAAGAATATGCTGGTAAAGCAGACCTCTTTGCGTTTTTCGGTATATGTGCAGCTTGCGATCGATGGCATTGCAGCGGCAGTTTTTCTGATTAGCTGGCTTGCAGGCGTAAAACCGTATATCGTAATACTGGGACTGCTGTTGCTTTCTTTGTTCAATACGTTTCTGTGCGGCCATTATCTGCTGCGCGACTTCAAGCAGTATCTGCCGAATGAGGAGTATCAGCGTCTTGCTGCGCGATATTTTCCTTATGGCAGCCACTGGCTGTGGGTGTTGTTGCAATATAAGCAGCTTTGTGGTATGACCAGTGATACAGGTCATGCGATTTTGCATATTTGGCTAAGGGTTATCGGTTTGATTGCAGGCTCGATGCTGGGGATTTATCTGCTGTCTCTGCTGCTGTTTTTTCTGTTGTGAAACCTTGCTTTTGGAGAGGAAGCTATGAATAAATTAGGTGAAAAATCCTTAAAAACACTGGAATATTATGAAATCTTAGAGCGTCTCGCGGCGCAGGCCGCATCGGATGCAGCGAAAGAGAAATGCCGCGCGCTGCGGCCGCTGGATGACCATGAGCAGGCGCAGGTCTGGATGGACCAGACGACAGATGCGAAAAACCGCATGGTGCGGCATGGCAGTCCGTCCTTCGGCGGCATCCGCGAAGTTGGCGCGATTTTGCAGCGCGCCGACCGCGGCGGCACGCTCAATCCGCGCGAGCTGCTCGATGTTGCAAGTTTGCTGCAAACTGCGCGTCGTGCGTTGGTATACGATGCGGAGCAGGAGGAAAAGACCGCGCTGACACCAATTTTCGGTCTGCTGTCCGGCAATCGAACGCTGGAGGAGGCGATTACGACCGCGATCGTATCTGAGGAGGAGATTGCGGACGGCGCCTCTCCCGAACTGCTATCCATCCGCCGTGAGCTACGGCGCATTTCAGGCAAGGTGCGAGAGACGCTTAACCGTCTGATTTCGGGCGAACGGTCGAAATACTTGCAGGAAACCATTATTACCCAGCGAAACGGGCGGTTTGTTGTGCCTGTCAAGGCGGAGCATCGCGGTGACATCCCGGGTCTGGTGCACGACACTTCATCCACTGGCGCGACTGTGTTCGTCGAGCCGCAGCAGGTGGTGGAAATCAATAATCAGATTAAGGTGCTTGAGGGCCGCGAGGAGGCTGAGATTGAGCGTATTCTCGCAGAGCTGTCAAGCGAGGTGGCGGGATACAAAAATGCGATTGAGCAGGATTTTGACGCGCTGGTATCGCTTGACTTTGTGTTTGCGCGGGCAAAGCTGTCGTTTGAAATGAACGCTGCCGCACCCGTGCTTGCGGAAGGAAACGGCCGCTGCCGTTTGCTGCGTGCGCGGCATCCGCTGCTCGACAAAGACAAGGCGGTGCCGATTGACATTGCTATTGGCGGCGAGTACGACACGCTGGTTATCACCGGCCCGAATACAGGCGGCAAAACCGTGTCGCTCAAGACACTGGGACTGCTGTCACTCATGGCGGCTTCCGGTCTGCATATTCCGGCAAACGAGCAATCCGAGATTGCGCTGTTTGAGCATGTTTATGCGGATATTGGCGACGAGCAGAGCATCGAGCAGTCGTTGTCCACCTTCTCTGCGCACATGAAAACCATTGTGTCCATCATGGATTGCTGCGGGCAGGGCGATTTGGTGCTGTTTGACGAGTTGGGCGCAGGTACCGACCCGGTTGAGGGTGCGGCGCTTGCGGTTGCGGTCATTGGCTATGCGCGCCAGATGGGTGCGTGTGTTGCGGCGACGACGCACTATGCGGAGCTGAAGACCTTTGCGCTTACAACCGACGGTGTGGAAAACGCCTCGTGCGAATTTAATGTGCAGTCCCTGCAGCCGACTTATCGTTTGCTGACCGGTATTCCGGGCAAATCCAATGCGTTTGCCATTGCCGCACGGCTGGGGCTTCAGCCGACCATTATCGAGCGGGCGAAGGAGCAGGTTTCGACCGAGGATGCGCGTTTTGAGGATGTACTGGCAGAACTGGAGCGAGAGCGTCGTCGGGTGGAACAGATGCGGGATGAAGCCGCCAAAATGCGTTCGATGGCACAGTCCGAACGCGATAAGATGCGCGCCGAGCGTGACGCGGCCGAGCAGCGTGCGGATAAGCTGCTGGAAAGCGCGCGCAGTCAGGCCGACCGCATTCTCAAGGATGCGCGCATGACGGCAGAAACCGTATTTGACGAGCTGGAAGACTTGAAAAAGAAGTCGCAGAAGAAAAACGCAGACCAGAATCTTGCTGCTGCCAAAGCTGCGCTGCGCGGTGTCATCACACAAACCGAAAATGAGCAGCGCCGCGGTGTACAGAAGCGTGTGGTCGAGGCTAATGAGCAGCGTCCGGTCAAAAAGGGCGACCGGGTGCGACTGCTGAATGTCGGCGGTGTGTTGGCGGATGTGCTGGCACCTGCGGACAAGAGCGGCAATGTGCAGGTGCAGGCCGGACCGATGAAAATGACGGTCAAGGAAAATGAGCTGCGGCTGGTGGAGGAAAATAAGCCGGCGAAAAAGGCCGCGCCGCAGCCGCGCCGCAGTACACCTGCGCGAGAGCTGAACCTGCGTTCGGCAGCCGGCGAGGTCGATGTGCGTGGGATGAGTGCGGAAGAAGCGCTGTTCGAGGTCGATAATTTCCTATCCCGTGCAATCATGGCGGGTCTGCCTTCGGTGACGGTTATTCATGGTAAGGGAACGGGCGTATTGCGAAACGCCGTACAGCAGCATCTGCGGAGCAATAAGCGGGTCAAAAGTGTGCGCAGCGGTGTATACGGCGAAGGCGAGCAGGGTGTGACCATCGTGGAGCTTCGGTGAAATCGGTTTCGGCAGATGCATAAAAAATTGAACATCCTTTCGCGTAAAACCGTCATACAGGGCAAAATGCCATATATTTTGACGGAATGCAAGAAAAATTTCATCAAAAACGCAAATGACGCAAGGGGAAAAGGGCCTTGACGAAATCGACAAAAGAGGATAGACTATATATATCGGATTTGAAGAAATAGGAGCGATGCAGATTATGTATTCGAAAGAGGTACAGGTTACCAATCAGGTAGGCTTATATGCCCGTCCCGCAACTTTTTTTATTCAGAAGGCAAATGAGTTCAAGTCGACGATTCTGGTAGAGAAGGAAGAGCGCCGCGTCAATGCGAAGAGCTTGCTCGGCATTCTGTCCCTGGGCATCACCAAGGGCACTACCATCAACCTGATCGCGGACGGCCCGGATGAGGAAGAGGCTGTTTCTGCTTTGGTTGAGCTGATTACGTCCAATTTTACCGACTAAGTTATCGCATCCTGAGAAAAAGCGCCGAATTGCTCGGCGCTTTTTTTATCGGAGGAGTTGGCAGCGAAAAAAGGAGGCGGTTTACCGTGACAAGAGAACAACTCAAGGAGCGTGTGCGCCGTCTGCCGATGCAGCCGGGCGTGTATCTGCACAAGGATAAAACCGGCAAGGTGATTTATGTCGGCAAGGCCAAGCTGCTTCGCAATCGCGTATCCAATTACTTTCAGCCGCCCGAGCGGCTCAACGCCAAAACCAGGCAGTTGGTCAGTCACATTGATGATTTCGATATCATCGTGACCGAAAGCGAGTTTGAAGCGCTGGTTTTGGAAAACTCGATGATTAAAAAGTACAAGCCCAAGTATAACATCCTTTTGAAGGACGACAAGGGCTATCCTTATATCCGGCTCAATACGGATGCGCCCTATCCGGCGTTTACCGTTGTTTCTCGACCGGGACATGACGGGGCGCGCTATTTCGGCCCCTATCCGGGCCGTGTAGCTGCACGTCGCGCGATTGACACGATCAGCGAAGCACTGCTGCTTAAAACCTGTTCGCGGGTATTTCCGCGCGATATCGGCAAAGACCGTCCGTGCCTCAATCAGCATTTAGGGCGTTGCTGTGCTCCTTGCACGGGAAAAGTCAGCCCGGAGGAATACCATGCGCTAATCCAGCAGGCGATTGCATTGTTTGAAGGCAATGCAAAGCAGTTGGAAAAAGATTTAACCGAAAAAATGAACGAAGCGGCGGAGGAACTGCAGTTTGAGCGTGCGGCCATGTTGCGCGATCGGCTGCGTGCGGTGCAAAAGCTGGGTACACGGCAGCATGTTGTCGCAGGCGCGTTCGCTGAATTGGATGTGATTGCATTTGTGCAGGGACAGACGCGTGCATGTGTGTGCGTGCTGCACTATGCAGGCGGCGCTTTACAGGATAAGGAATATACGCTGTTCCACTTGACCGGAAGCGATCCGGCTGAAGTGTTGTCCTCTTTTGTCAAGCAATACTACGCGCAGCGCGGTGCTGTGCCAAAAACCGTACTGCTTTCGCATGAAATCGAGGAGCAGGACGCGGTGGGGGAATACTTGTCCTCGATCGCGGAGCGTAAGGTCGAACTTGCTGTGCCGCAGCGCGGCGAACGCCGTGTACTGACGAGGATGGCGGAAAAAAATGCGCGCGAGGAGATTGAACGGCGTGAAAAACAGTCGGAAAGGCGGCATAAATCACTGGAATTGCTGCAAAATGTGACCGGCATGCTTGCGCTGCCGCTGCGTCTGGAAGCGTATGATATATCCAACTTTGCCGGACAGGATACCGTCGGTTCGATGGTTGTATTCGTGGAAGGACAACCGAAAAAGAGCGCCTATCGCAAGTTTAAGATTGCCTGCGCTGCCAATGGACAGGATGACTATGCCTCCATGCGGGAAATGCTCACGCGCCGCGTGCAGCGGTATGTGGACGGGGATGAGAAATTCACACCTCTGCCGAATGCTTTCCTGATTGATGGCGGTCTGGGGCATGTTCGCATATGCAAAGAGGTGCTTGATTCGTTTGGTCTGCAAACACCGTGTTTCGGCATGGTCAAGGATGACAAGCATCGTACACGTGCGCTGGTTGCGCCGGATGGGCGTGAATTCGGCATTTCAGCTACGCCTGCACTGTTTGCGCTGATCGGGCGGATACAGGAGGAGGTGCACCGGTTTGCCATCGAGTATAACCGTAAGCTGGGTGGCAAAAAGGTGCGTGGATCGACGCTGGATAAAATCCCGGGCGTGGGTGATAAGCGCCGTGCAGAGTTATTGCGGCATTTCGGCAGTATTGATAATATCCGCAAGGCAGGCGAACAGGAGCTGGCGCGGATTTTGCCGCGCAATGCTGCGCAGGCGGTGTTTGATTATTTCCACAAGGAGGACTGAGCGATGCGTGTGGTATCCGGTACGGCGCGGGGGTGTAAGTTGCAGCCCGTCCCCGGGATGAATACCCGGCCGACAACTGATCGCGTCAAGGAAAATGTGTTTAATCTGATTCAGGATTATGTGCGCGGTGCATGTGTGCTGGATTTATTTGCCGGCACGGGTCAGCTCGGCATCGAGGCGCTTTCACGCGGCGCGCAGCACTGTGATTTTGTGGAGCATAACAAAACAGCATACAATATCGTGTGTAAAAATACAGAAGCAGCGCGTGTGTCTGAACGAGCCGGTTTATATCGAATGGAGTCGGATGCGTTCCTTTCGCATGCGGCAAAGCAAGGGTATGACCTGATTTTTCTCGATCCTCCGTACGGTGGTAAGGTTTTGGAAAATGCCTTATTGCAGATAGAAACGTTTGACATTCTCTCTGCGGATGGTATAATAATATGCGAAAGTGCAGCAGAGGATCGGTTCGCGCACGGGTTTGAGACCGTTCGTGAGCGTCGTTATGGTGCAACAATGATTACCGTTCTGCGTCAGCGGGACGGCGGAACGGATGAATAACATGAGAACTGCGATCTATCCGGGCAGCTTTGACCCGGTCACATTGGGCCATCTGGATATTATACGCCGTGCGTCGGTCATGTTTGACCGCTTGGTTGTTGCGGTAATGCACAATCAGAACAAAAAGCCGATGTTTTCGGTGGAGGAACGGATGGAATTCCTCCGGCGGACGACGGATGAGCTGTCGAATGTGGAGATTGCGTCCTTTGGCGGTCTGCTTGCGGATTATGCCAGACAGCAGGAAGCCTGCGCGGTGGTCAAGGGCTTGCGCGCGGTTTCGGATTTTGAATATGAATTTCAGATGGCGCTGGCGAATCGGAAGCTGAATCCGGAACTGGATACGGTGTTCCTGATGACGAGCGCGGAATATATGTACCTGTCATCCTCCGTGGTGAAGGACATTGCAGTACACGGCGGCAGTGTCGTCGGCTTTGTCCCTGACAGGATCATGCAGGATATTGTGCGCCGCACAAGAAAGGAAGGCTAAACGATGGCAACTTTGGACGAACTGATCAACAGCATGTACGATATGGTGCAGGACGCAAAGGGAATTCCTCTGGCGGGCGAAAAGTGCATCATCGAACGTGACCATCTGCTCGATCTGCTCGATGAGCTGCGCGCGACGCTGCCGAATGATTTACAGGCCGCGCAGGATATCGTAGCCAAGCGCAGCGAGATGCTGGCTTCCGGAAAACGTGAGGCAGAGGCAATCCGCCGTCAGGCAGAGGAAGATGCCCGCCAGATGGTTTCGGAAACTGAAATTGTGGTTGCGGCCCGCCGTAAGGCAAAAGAAGTGCAGGGCAATGCGGAAATTCAAGCGCGTGAGCTGCGCCGTGTGGCCAATGAGTATTGTGAGGATACCCTGAAGCGCACAGAGGAAGCGGTGGCGCTTTCGCTGGAAGAAGTGCGCAAGGCGCGCCAGCGCTTTAAGAGTATTGCCAAGTGATAAAATAGGATAAAACAGCTGCCAAATGGGCAGCTGTTTTTTTATGCTGTGAAAAAAGATTGGGGGGAAGGTATGGCTGTAACTGCCTTTCCCACTTTGACCCACATGGGATGGATGCTGCATTGCTCTTTTCCGCAGAGACGTAAGAATTCTGCTGGAAGAGTGGGGAGATGGTGGGATTTTCCCCCACTGGGGGGCTTTGGAAGGGAAGAAGCAAAACTATCGAACAAGTGTTTGAAAATTGCAAAAATCGTCGAAACAACGAATTTCTGGCCATAATCTTCTGCAAAATAATACGAAAAAAACCTTGCAATCTATTGGGCGTACCGCTATAATGGAAACAAGGTGGTGAGAAGTGGGGTAAAGTGTCACACATTCCACCAAAGCGAAAGTGTGGTGTGAATCCGGTGAAGGGCGAATACAAACATTCCGTTGACGCAAAAGGGCGGCTGGCAATGCCGGCCAAACTGCGCGAGGAGTTGGGCGAGCACTTCACCGTCACCAAGGGTCTGGATGGATGCCTTGCGGTTTATCCGGAAAAGGAATGGGAAGCCTTGGAGGACCGCATTCGCAGTTTGGGCAATGGTGAAAAGGCACGCCGTGTTAAACGGTACTACTTTGCTAATGCGTTTGACGCACAGCTCGACGCACAGGGCCGCATTCTCATCCCCGCAAATTTGCGTGAGTTTGCCGATCTGCAAAAGGATGTAGTTGTCATCGGTCAGCTGGATCACGCGGAAATTTGGAACAGTGAAAAGTGGCGCGTTTACAACGAAGCAATTGATGCGGAGAGCGTTGCCGCTGACGTGGAAGATATGGATTTTTAACCGGACAGGCAGGAGGGAAGTATGGAATTTCATCACGTATCCATTCTGCTTGAACCATGCCTCGAAGCGCTTCAGATTAAACCGGACGGTGTGTACGTCGATGCGACGACCGGCGGTGCAGGACATTCGCTCCGCATTGCGGAGCGTTTGCATGATACCGGTCGTTTGATTTGTATTGACCGAGATGATGAGGCACTGGAAAATGCCAAAACGCGGCTGCATGACGTGTGGCAGCGTGTGACAACGGTCAAAAGTGATTTTCGTGAAATTGACCATGTGTTGGAATCGCTTGGTTTGCCGGGAGCAGACGGTATCCTGTTTGATTTGGGCGTTTCCTCTCCGCAGCTTGATCATGCGGAGCGCGGCTTTTCCTATATGCAGGATGCGCCGCTGGATATGCGCATGGATCGGTCACAGAAGCTGACCGCCTACGAGGTGGTCAACGGCTGGAGCCGGGAGGAGATTCGGCGGATTTTGTTCGAGTATGGTGAGGAGCGGTATGCGCCGCTGATTGCCGCGGCGATTGAACGCGAACGGGCGAAAAAGCCGATTGAAACCACGTTGGAGCTGGTCGATGTGATTAAAGGCGCGATGCCGGGCAAGGCAAAGCGCGAAAAGCAGCATCCGGCAAAACGCAGCTTTCAGGCGATTCGTATTGCGGTAAACGATGAGCTGGGTGCGGTACGGGAAGCGATGGACAAAGCGATTGATTGCCTCAATCCGGGCGGACGGCTTGCGGTGATTACGTTCCATAGCTTGGAGGATCGTATCGTAAAGGCGGCGTTTCAACAGGCGGCGCAGGGATGTACCTGTCCGAAGGAGTTTCCAGTTTGTGTGTGCGGGAAAAAACCGAAGGTACGGCTGACTCCGCGTAAGCCGATTCTTCCGGATGAAAAAGAGATCGGAGAAAATCCCAGAGCACGCAGCGCCAAGCTGCGCGTCTGCGAAAAGATATGAATAGCAACCGCAGGAGAAAGGAAATGCAATGATGACTGCCAGCAGGGAAAGCGTGGCCTATAAACAATACGAAGAACGTTTTCCGGTGCCTCAGGAGCAGAGACGCAATTTGCGCGTAGCGCCCACACCGCGTCGGCGCAGAAAAGCGCGTGTAAGACCCGGTTTGGTGGGCTGCTTTACTGTTGTGGCGATTGCCGCGGTGTACATCTTGTTTTGCCAGATGCAGCTGACGCAGCTGAGCGCCGAGGTTGGCGAGCAGAACGATATGTTGAATGAACTGACGGCGGAAAACGTATCGTTGACGACCAAGCAGATCAATAGCGTCAATATGGACGAGGTAGAGGAATACGCGGTAAATAATATGGGAATGGTCAAGATGGATAACTCCCAGATCGAATATGTGGAGTTGACCAATCCGGATACTGTGACGGTAGCGGATAGCGGCGTATCGCTTGGATCGCTTTTTGCGGGTTTGGCGCGCAGCTTTTCTGCAATTGTGGAATATATTCGGTAAGTAAATGAATAGGATGCGTACAGGGGAGTGAGAGGTGGAAACTTCTGACTCCTTACGCTTTTTATAACGAGATTACGGAGGAAAGGAAATACCATGGCAGCAAAGGGACCGAACAATCAAATGCGCGCACGAATCGGTGTTATGACCTTGGCGTTTGTGGTGTTTGGATTTGGATTGGTGGGAATACGTCTGCTGTATATGCAGGTATTCAACCATGATTTTTATGTACAGCAGGCGGCTTCGCTGCAGACGCGTGATACGTTTATTACACCGAACCGCGGTAAAATCTATGACGCGAACATGCAGGTTTTGGCGGAATCGGCCGAGGTAGAGCGCATCGTTATTTCGCCGAAGGGCGTGGTAGATGAGGCAAAGGTGAGCGATGGCGTTTCTGCCCAGACACAGCAGCAGACGTTGGCACAGATTTTGGCGGATGAACTTAGTTTGGATTACAATACGGTGCTGCAGAAAATTCAGAAAACCGATTCTGAGTATGAGATTATTGCTCAAAAGGTGGATAAAGACGTTTCCAAAGAATTATATGAGAAGCTGCAACAGGCGGGCTGCACAGGTGTGTATTCCGAGCCAGATACCAAACGGTATTACCAGCAAGGTGCGTTCCTTTCTGCTGTGCTTGGCTATGTCAGCAGCGATAACAATGGCGCATATGGTTTGGAATCCCAATATAACGACGTGCTTTCCGGTACGGCTGGACGTATTGTGCGTGTACAAAATGCGCAGAATAAAGATATGACGCCCGATACCGAGCAATATATTCCGGCGCAGGACGGCGACTCCCTTGTGCTGACCATTGACAGCGACATCCAGAACTTTCTGGAAAAGCATTTGGAAACCGCGCTGGCGGATAATCCGCAGGCGCGCGACGGCGTATCCGGTATCGTGATGAATGTCAAGACCGGCGAGGTGCTGGCAATGGCTTCGCTGCCGGATTATGATCCCAATAGCGCCTACACAATTACAGATGAGCGTTACATTGAGGAACTGAAAACCAATGTGCAGGCTGCCTTGGCGGAGGCTGGCGTTACAGCGGAAATCAGTGATAAATATTATCAGGAAGGCGGACTGGCGAACCTGCCGGCAAGTATACAGGAAAATGATGAACTGGTCGACGAATTAACCAGTATTCGCTCACAGCAGCTCTACAAAATGTGGTATAATCCGGTAGTGACGGATAACTACGAGCCGGGTTCTACCTTCAAACTGATGAATGTGGCAACGGCCTATGAGTTGGGGTTGGCGCATGAAGAGGATACCTACTACTGCGGCGGCTCAATGATGGTAGGCGACTGGTCCAAGCCGATTCAGTGTTCCAATACCAGCGGCCACGGCACACAGACGCTGACCGAAGCATTGATGAATTCGTGCAACGTGGCAATGATGCAAATTGTCGCCAAGACCGGTAAAGACCGCTTTTACGAATTTTACAAGGCGTTCGGTCTGACCGAGCCGACCGGTATTGACTTGCCCAGCGAAAGCAAGGGCCAGTTCCATGATATCAATGTGACCAGCGAGTGGAACGAGGTATCGCTTGCGGTTGCATCGTTCGGTCAGCGCTTTACCGTTACCCCGCTTCAGATGATCAACATGGTATGTGCGATTGTGGATGACGGAAAGCTCAAGCAGCCGTATGTGGTCAAGGAGATTCTCGGTTCGGATGGCTCGGTCAAGTCCACGACCGAGACGACGGTTGTGCGTCAGGTCATCTCGGAGGAAACCTCCGCTTATATGCGAGAAGCGATGGAGGCGGTTGTATCGGGCGGTACCGGCAAAAACGCTTATGTGCCGGGTTACCGTGTTGGTGGTAAGACGGCAACCTCGGAAATTGAAAAGCTGCGCGATAGCGAGGGTAAGGAAATTGATACTGAGAATCGCTATACCGCGTCTTTCATCGGCGTAGCGCCGATGGAAGATCCGCAGATCGCGGTGCTGGTTGCCATCAACGACCTGCCCGAGTCTGTGCCGCATGGCGGCGGCGCGATTGCCGCACCGGTGGTTGGCCGTATTATGGAAGATGTACTGCCGTACGTCGGCGTAACGCCGGTTTACTCGGATGAAGAAAACGACCGCCGTGAGCTGACTGTACCCAGCGTAATCGGTTCGACGGAAGAAGCGGCCGCAAGCGCGTTGCAGCAGGCAGGCTTTGAATATCGTGTGGTGGGCGACGGCGATACGGTCACCGATCAGGTGCCGTCGGGCGGCGTGCGCATCCCGGCAAGCGGCAAGGTGATTCTGTATATGGGCGAGAGCAAACCGACCGAACAAATCACTGTACCCAACCTGACAGGCTTGACACCGGATGAATGTCGTAGTACATTGGAAGAATATGGGCTGTACCTGAAACAGAAGGGTGTTGCCTCTTCACAGGTTACGGGCAACACAACGGCAAGCAAGCAAAGCCCGGCATCTGGTACAAAGGTGAATATCGGCGCAGTGGTAACGGTAGAATTCTCGGATACCACGAACGTCAACGACCGATAGGAGGAGAAATATGAAATTACAGGAACTGCTCCGTGGTGTTGCAGTGAAAAGCAGCACAGCGGCGGACGATCTGGAAATCCGCGAAGTGCGGTATGATTCGCGTGCCGTGCAGGCGGGTGACCTGTTTGTCGCTATCCGCGGTTTTGCAACAGATGGACATCAATATATCGGTAAAGCAATCGAGCAGGGCGCAGTTGCGGTAGTGTGTGAAGAAGCGCCAGCAGGCGTGCCGGCGGTTGTGGTGGAAAATGCGCGGCAGGCGCTTGCGGAGATTGCCGCGAACCGCTTCGGACATCCGGCAGACAGCATGGTTATGATGGGCGTGACCGGTACCAACGGCAAAACCACAACCACTTATCTGGTTAAGCATATGCTGGAGGATGCGGGTCACAAGGTTGGCCTTATCGGTACCAACCAGAATCTGATTGGCGACGAAGTGATTGAAACCGAACGCACCACACCGGAAAGCTATGAGCTGCATGCGCTGTTTGCGCGCATGCGCGACGCAGGCTGCACCCATGTCATTATGGAGGTTTCTTCGCATTCGCTTGTACTCGACCGGGTACACGGCATTCGCTTTGCGGTCGGCGCATTTACCAACCTAACGCAAGATCATCTGGATTTTCATAAGACAATGGAGGAGTATCGTAAAGCAAAGGCGATGCTGTTTGCCATCAGTGACAAGGGCGTCATCAATCTGGATGATGATGCGGCGCAGGCAATGCTGGCGGATGCGAAATGCCCGTGCCTGACCTTCTCGTGCGAAAAGGATGCGGCTGATCTAACGGCAAAAAATATTCGGCTGCATGCAGATGGCGTGGAATTTGTTGCAGCGACGAAAGGTGAGATTGCACGTGTCAAGCTGCCGATTCCCGGACACTTTTCGGTGGAAAATGCGCTTGCTGCACTGGGCATGGTGCTGCAAACCGGTATGCCGCTGAGTGATGCGGCGCATTCGCTGGCAACGGCGACAGGCGTCAAGGGCCGTGTGGAGGTTGTGCCTACCAATACGGACTACACGGTGTTGATTGACTATGCGCATACACCGGACGGCGTGGAAAATGTGCTGCGAGCGGTGCGCGGTTTTGCCAAGGGCCGTGTGGTTGCGCTGTTTGGCTGCGGCGGTGACCGTGACCGCACCAAACGCCCGAAGATGGGGAAGATTGCAGCGGAACTGGCGGATTTCTGTGTCGTGACGAGCGATAACCCGCGCACCGAGGACCCGAAGGCGATTATTGACGACATTCTGGAAGGCATGAAGGGGACCAAAACCCCAATGCAGGTGATTGTGGACCGGCCGGAGGCCATCCACTGGGCGATGGCACATGCAAAAAAGGATGACGTGATTGTGTTAATGGGGAAGGGACATGAGACCTATCAGGAGGTCAATCACGTCAAGCATCACATGGATGAGCGCGAGATTGTTGCGGCGTTTTTTGACAATAAAGGATGAGGAAAAGCGCGAGATTCGCGCAAAATCACAAACAATGGGGGAACGAGTGCATGGAACAATTTACGCTGGCGCAGGCGGCGGAGTGGACCGGAGGGAAAACAACCGGTGAGGCAGTTTTAGCGGCTGTTTCGACCGACTCCCGACAGATTCCGTCTGATGCGCTGTTCCTGCCGATCAAAGGTGAGCGGTTTGACGCGCACGATTTTATTGATAAGGCGATCGGAAACGGAGCGGCTGCGGTGGTGTCCCACCGGCAAAACGAAGAATATCCGGTGCCGACGCTGTATGTGGAAAATACCTCGCAGGCACTGCTGGATTTGGCAGGTGGCTACCGGCGCTTGTGCGGTGGTCAGGTGGTTGGCGTGACCGGATCGGTTGGAAAGACTACGACCAAAGAGCTGCTGTATGCGGTGTTGTCGCAGGGATTGAGTGCACAAAAGACCGAGGGCAACCTGAATAACGAGATCGGTCTGCCGTTGACCTTGTTCCGTATGACGCGGGACACCGAGGTGATGGTGGCCGAGATGGGTATGAACCACTTTGGAGAATTGTCACGCATGACGGCGGCAGCGCAGCCGAATATCGCGGTTATCACCAACATCGGCACTTCGCACATCGAGTTTCTTGGCTCGCGTGAGGGCATCTGCAAGGCAAAACTCGAAATTCTGGAAGGACTTCAGCCGGGCGGCTGTGCCGTACTGTGCGGTGATGAGCCGCTGTTGTGGGAGAAACGTGAGCGCCTGGGTTGCCGGGTGGTTACCTATGGTATCGAAAATTCCGCATGTGATTTGACCGCATGCTTGCATAAAGACGGTACATTTGATATCATAAACAACAAACTGTCCGAGGTGGCGCTGCCGTGCGGTGAGCACTTTACCGCTAAGCTCGCTATTCCGGGCGCGCATAATGTGCTCAATGCTTTGGCGGCGGCAGCGGTTGGTTTGCTGCTGGGCGAGACACCTGCGCAGATTGCACAGGGCCTCGCTTGCTATGAAGCCAGCGGCATGCGGCAGAACATTTATGAACAGGGCGGCTACCATATTTATTCCGACTGCTACAATGCCAGCCCGGATGCCATGGAAGCGACGCTGGCAGTGCTGGGTACGATGGCGCCGGAGGGTCGCCGTTTTGCTGTGCTTGGTTCGATGCTCGAGCTGGGCGATTATGCGGAGGAAGGGCATCGCAGAGCGGGTCGTGCGGCGGCTCGGTATGCAGATGCACTGTATGCCTACGGACCGGATGCGAAAGCGATGGTTGCGGGGGCTGAAGAAAACGGAATGAAACGGGCGTTTGCGTTTGACGACCAGACGGAATTGGTCGCAGCGCTGCGGCAGGACGCAGCAAAGGGAGACGCCTTACTATTTAAGGGCAGCCGCGGCATGCAGATGGAGCGCGCGCTTGCGATGTTCTTAGGGGAGGACGTGGAAGAATGACACCAGCAAATCTTTACACGGCACTGATTGCCTGTGCGGTTGCGTTCGTTTTGACAGCGGCGATCGGGCCAGCCGTGATCCGTTATCTGCGCAAGATGAAATTCGGCCAGAAAATCCTTGAGATCGGGCCGAAATGGCATATGAATAAACAGAATATCCCGACGATGGGCGGCTTCATGTTCATTATCGGAATTGCTGTTGCGGTTGCAGCGGGCAATAGCTTCGCAGGGCAGATTTGCATGTCCTCGCTCGCAGTGCTCGGCCTTGCTGTGGCATACGGCGCGGTCGGCATGGTGGATGACTACGCCAAGATTCGCAAGAAGGAAAATGCAGGTCTGACGCCAAAACAGAAGCTTGTGCTTCAGATTCTCGTGGCGGGTGCGTTTATTCTGGTGCTTTTCCTCGGGGCGGACAGCGCGCCGCGTCTGTGGATTCCGTTTACCGATATTGTTTTCATCTGGCCGTGGCCGCTGTACATCATTTTTGCGGCGTTTGTCATTGTGGGTGCGGATAACGCAGTTAATCTGACCGACGGCATCGATGGTCTTGCGGCGGGCGTAACGCTGCCGGTCGCGCTGTTCTTTGTCTTTGTGGGCATTGCGCGCGACGACGCGGGCGTTGTGATTTTCGCAGCCGCGCTGGCAGGCGGTCTGGCGGCATTCCTGATTTATAACTTTAATCCGGCGAAAGTATTTATGGGCGACACGGGTTCTCTGTTCCTCGGCGGTGCGGTGGCAGGTCTGGCATTCGCATGTGATATGCCGCTGATTTTGCTGATTGTCGGTTTGATTTACATCATTGAAACCCTGTCTGTTATTCTTCAGGTAACCTATTTTAAGGCAACGCACGGTAAACGCCTGTTTAAAATGGCGCCGATTCACCATCATTTTGAAATGTGCGGCTGGGGCGAGAAAAAAATCGTGCTGACCTTTTCAGGCATCACGGTGCTGCTCTGCCTGCTGGCATATTTTGTAGCGCTGGCTCCGGTGCTGCCCTAATCAACTTTTAAACCTAAACCCTTCGGAGGTGTCCTCATGGCCTCAACAACCAGACAGGCGCGTTCGCCGCGCCGACCGGAACCACGGCGGCGGATCGCTTCGACCCGTTCGACGCTTCGGCCGGATCGCGCGATCGTACCGCGTGATGCAGCTATGATGCAAACGCATGCAAATCCGCCTGCGCGGACACACAGACGGGCGCGGGTGCGCGCTCATGCATGGGATGTGGGTGTGTTTGGGTCGGTGCTGCTGTTGCTGGTGATCGGTCTTATCGCACTGTTTTCCGCAAGCTATTCCAATGCGCTGTTTTATCAGGGCAGCGCTACATATTTTATTTCCCGTCAGGGTGTGAATGCGGCAGCGGGCGTCGTTGCAATGATCGTGATTTCCAAAATCAGCTATAAGTTGTATGCACGATTTCACAAGGAATTGATGATTTTATCGCTTATCCTTCTGGTTCTGGTCATTACGCCGCTTGGCACGGCTTCCAAGGGAGCACAGCGCTGGCTGTTTGGCTTTCAGCCGTCCGAGCTGGCCAAAATTACGGTTATCATCTGCTTTTCCTATTGGATTGCACGCGATACGCAGGGAATACGAACCTTTAAGGGCTTGATTAAGCCATATGGTTTTCTTTTGGCGGCTTATATTGTGCTGCTGTTTTTTGAACCGCATACCTCGGCCATGATGATTATTTGTGGTCTTGGCGTTGTCATTTTGGTGGCGGGCGGTATGCGCCTGTGGTATTTCGGGCCTATCTTCGCGGCGGCTGCAGGCATTTTGACCGGATTCTATTTTGCATTTGAGCACGTGCGGGAACGCTTTTCCGTCTGGCTGAATCCGTTTGCCAACATGCAGGGCGAGGGATGGCAGGGTGCAATGAGCCAGATTGCCATCGGCTCGGGCGGCTTGCTTGGTCGCGGTCTGGGCAAGGGAATGCAAAAGCACCTGTATCTGCCCGAACCGCAGAACGACTTTATTTTCTCCTCCTGGTGTGAGGAAATGGGACTTATCGGCGCTTTGCTGGTGCTGCTGCTGTTTGCTTATCTGATATTCCGCGGTTTCCGTATTGCACGGGCAGCGCCGGATAAATTCAGCTGTCTACTTGCGACCGGCATTACGGCAAAGCTGGCGATTCAAACGCTGATGAACCTGTTTGTTATCACGGGCATTATTCCGGTTACCGGTGCAAGTCTGCCGTTTTTCAGCTACGGCGGTACAGCATTATTGATGCAGATGGGGGAAATGGGCATACTACTGAATATTTCCCGTTATGCACGTGTGGAAACCCGCGCGGATGAATGAGGAAAGATGGACCTATTCAATAAGGCAGAGGGCTTTCGGAAAAGGGGGAACTCAATTGAGACTGTATATCACCGGCGGCGGTACGGGCGGCCATGTGACACCCGGGCTGGCGATTGCACGTTACTTTGAACACAAGCACCCGGACACTGTGGTTCGTTTTGCGGGTTCGGCGCGCGGAATTGAGAACAAACTGGTGCCGCGCGAAGGGTATCCGCTGGATGCAATTGAAATTATCGGTATGTCGCGTTCACTCAGTCCGAAAGGCGTGGCACATAATATAAAGGCAGCAAAGCTGGCGGTATCGGCTATCAGTAAAGCAAAAAAACTGCTGCGTCAGGCGCGACCGGATTGTGTCATCGGCTGCGGCGGTTATGCGTCATTTGCGGTGGTGCGGGCCGCGCAGCAAATGGGAATTCCCACGGTGCTGCTGGAGGTGAACGCGCTGCCGGGCAAGGTGACAAAGATGCTCTCCAAAAAGGCAGACCGTGTGCTGGTTTGCTTTGAGCAGGCCAAGGAAATTCTGGGCGGCGGAGATAAGGTCGTGCTGACCGGTGCTCCTGTGCGCGGGGAAATTCTCTCTGCGGATCGCGAAAAAGCACGCGCGCGTTTTGGGCTGACCGATCAGGACCAGATGGTGGTTTCCTTCTGGGGGTCGATGGGCGCAAAATATATGAATGAGCATATGGCGGGTACGATTGCGCTGGAGTGCAAAAATGACGTGCCGTATCATCATGTACACGCAACAGGAGCGGCGGCACGTGAATGGCTGCCGCGTATGGCGAAAGAGCAGGGTGCGGATTTGGAACAGCACCCCAACATTGAAGTGACGGAATATATTTACGATATGGCCGATCGACTGGCTGCAGCTGATCTGGTTGTCTGTCGCGCGGGTGCGGCGACGCTGGGTGAGCTGTGCATGCTGGGACGGCCTGCGCTTCTGGTGCCGTCTCCGTTTGTGGCGGAAAATCATCAGGAGAAGAATGCCCGTGCGCTGGAAAAGGCGGGCGGCTGCCGTGTGCTGCTGGAAAAGGATGCGTCGCCGCAAAAGCTGTATGACGAGATACAGCTGATGCTTGCAGATCGCGACCGGCTGCAGCAGATGGGACGTGCCGCAACCAGTCTGGCTGCACATGACGCAAGTGAAAAGATTTATCGTGAGATCCTGTGGGCAATTGAGCATTACGGGAAATAAAAAAACGAAGGGGCGCCATCATGAGACGCAGAAGGCGAAGACATAACACGCCCGAGAAGATGCGTCGGCGTGTCAGCCGGCGACAACGCTTTTTTCATACGATTGGGCGCATATTGTTTCTCGGAATTTTGCTGGCGGCGGCGATATTGGCGCTGACGGTTTTTTTTAAGGTTGATACTATAACGGTGGAAGGTGCGCAGAAATACCGGGCGGAAGAAATCGTTGCAGGCATGGATGTCAAGCAAGGGGACAACCTCTACCTATGGAATAAAGTTAAAGTCTGTGATGCGATGTTGGAAAAGTTCCCGTATCTCCAAAGCGTGCAGATTCGCAGGCATTTACCCAATGCGTTGGTGGTTACCGTGACGGAATGCTCCGCGTCGGTAGCCATCGCATCGAATGGAGGCTATCTGCTGCTCAGTAAAGAGGGCAAGGCACTGGAACAGAGTGCGACCAGTAATGGTTTGCCTGTTGTCACGGGTATGACTTTGTCTGATGTGCCGCTCGGAAAGATCCTGACGGAAGACTCCAGTAAGTCAGCAGAGGAGTTGTTGACCATCCTGCAGACGCTGGATGCCGCCGATATGCTCGGTGATCTCAATTTTATCAATCTGTCCGACCTGCGTGATATTCACATCGGGTATCAAAAACGGTTTGATATTCGAGTCAATTCGGTGGATAATCTGGCGTATTATTTGCGTTTTGCGCAAACGGTCATTGAGGATCGTCTGTCGCCGTCCGATATCGGTCAGTTGTACTGGGATGCGCAGAACCGCCTGCATTATGTGCCGGATACGGCGGAAAATATAGAAAAAGCCGGTATGGGCTTGGCAGCATCTTCCACGGTGACGGATGTTTCGACACAAGATACTGCGCAGCAAACAGATACAGAGGCATCTCAGATGCCGGATTTGTCCGAGGGCAGCGTCGATGAGACACAGCGTTCGAACGAAGAAGCCGGGGAAGACGTGAGCACGGCAGATGAAGCGGATACTGATGGGGATGTGTGAGGAAAAGGGAGGAAAAAGGGACAAAAGAAGGCCGGAATACCGTGTGCAGCACGGATTCGCAAGGGCATTTGGCATAAATTTGGTGGAAAGATACAGAAAACTTTCAGTTTTTTTTGAGTAATTCACTAATTTCTGTTGCAAAATGGAACAATTAGAGGTAAAATTAAAACAATAGGGACAGCTCGCTTGCGATAGACAGCAGCGTCCACACAGAAGAACGTATAAGATAATCTGAACGATTCTTTATCATAAAACGGAGGATGGCAATAATGGGTTTCGAGTTTGAACAGAGCTTGGATAGTGTAGTTAACATTAAAGTAATCGGCGTAGGCGGCGGCGGCGGCAACGCAGTCAACCGTATGGTCGAAAGCGGTGTGCAGGGTGTTGAGTTTGTTTCGATCAACACGGATATGCAGGCACTGAACTATTCTCAGGCCGGTACCAAGATCCAGATTGGCGAGAAGCTGACGAAAGGACAGGGTGCAGGCGCAAACCCGGAGATCGGCCGTAAGGCGGCGGAAGAAAGCAAGGATCAGATCGCTGCGGCACTTGCGAATACACATATGGTCTTTATTACTGCCGGCATGGGCGGCGGTACCGGCACCGGCGCGGCACCGGTGGTTGCGCAGATTGCCCGTGAAATGGGTATTCTGACGGTTGGTGTTGTTACCCGTCCGTTTGCATTTGAAGGCAAGAAGCGTTTGGAACAGGCGTTGGGTGGCATTGATGAACTGAACAAAAATGTTGACTCGCTGGTTATTATTCCGAACGAGCGCCTCAAGTACGTATCCGAGCAGAAGATCACCTTTAAGAACGCATTTGAAATTGCGGACGGTGTACTCCGCCAGGCGGTAGCGAATATCTCCGAATTAATTACCGTTCCGGGATTCATCAATCTGGACTTCGCCGATGTTACTTCGGTTATGAAGGACGCAGGTTATGCACATATCGGCACCGGCCGTGCTGCTGGGAAAGATAAAGCCGCCGAAGCGGCCCGTATGGCGATTTCCAGCCCGCTGCTGGAAACCTCGATTGATATGGCACACGGTGTCATCGTTTCTGTTATCGGTTCGGACGATATTGGTCTGGATGAGGTTGAGACGGCGGCTACCATGGTACAGCAGGCGGCACATCCGGATGCGCATATCATTTTCGGTGCGTTTATCGATGATACTATGGATGATGAGATTCGCGTGGTAGTCATCGCAACCGGGTTTGACAGCATCCCGAACTCTGCAAAAATGAATATGGATGGCAAGCAGCCCGAACAGGCTTCCGGCTCCGGTTTGTTTACTGAGGCATCCACTGCGGCAGCAGAGGAGAAGCCTGCTTCGTCCCAGTCGAAATCCAGTGATCTGGGTTCGGATGATGCAGCGTTTGATGTGCTGATGCGTATCTTTGATAAGGACCATCGCTGAGTTCAGTTGAAAATAGCGCCTTGAAAACAGCCCTGTTCAGGGCTGTTTTGGTCTGATAAGACCTTGTAAAATTCTTGTAAAAGGGAGCGTGATTACCGTGAGTGCAGACCCTCGAAGTAAAAAGATAAATCAAACTCGCGGTGACACAGCGATGTGAAGCCGCGGAAAGGCGGTAAGGTATGGTAGAATTTTACAAGACAATTGACGGAAGAATTACGGAGATCAGCGGATTTGCTGAAGGCTGCTGGGTGAATATGGTGCATCCCAGCTCGGATGAGCTGGAGGAAATCGCTCGTGCAGCGCATGTGGAAGAGGAATTTATCCGCGCGGCACTCGACCCGGAGGAAAGTTCGCGTGTTGAAACTGAGGACGATCAGCTGTTGATGATTGTCGACATTCCAATGGTGGAAAAAAGCTCGGTTGAAGATGGCGGTCAGATGTTCAGCACTTTGCCTATGGGTATTGTTGTGGCACAGAACGCGGTCATCACGGTCTGCCTGGAGGACAGCATCATCCTGCGTTCAATTGCGGAGGGTGCGGTGAAAGGCGTGCATACAGCGCTGCGTACGCGATTTGTTTTTCAGATTTTGCTGCGCGTGGCAGGACGCTTTTTGAAAAACCTCCGTATGATTGAGCGTGACTTTACCCGCATCGAAAAGCGATTATATGATTCGCTCAAAAACGAAGAGCTGATTCAGTTGCTCGGACTTTCTAAATCATTGGTTTACTTTTCTGCATCGCTCAAGGGCAACGAAGTAACGATGGAAAAAGTACTGCGCGGGCGCGTGCTTAAGCTGTACGAGGATGACCGTGATATTCTGGAGGATGCACTGATTGAGATTCGACAGGCTATCGAGATGGCCGGTATCTATTCGAGCATTTTGTCCGGTACGATGGATGCATATGCATCGGTTGTGTCCAACAACCTAAACATCATCATGAAGGTGCTCACGGTTCTGACCATCATCATGACCATTCCCAATATCATCTTTGGTTTTTACGGCATGAATATTGAAGGTGGCGGCTTGCCGGGAGACTTTGTCTGGTGGATTCCACTGCTGATTTCGGTCGCTGCATGCTTTTTTGCGTGGTTTATGCTCAAAAAGAAGAATTTGGATTGATTTCCGGCGCCGCGTTTGCGGCGCTTTTTATTTTTCGGGAAAAGGGAAGGGCGCGCAGCTGCGCGCCCTTTTCTGTTGTATTATTCGTTTTGCCATACGAGGGGAATGGTCTGACCGAAAATTGTGATGGATTCCATCTCCTCCAGTGGGATGATTTCCGGGAGCAGGCCAGTGTTGGAGTGGCCAACCTGCCATAGATCATAGGTTGTGCCGTCTTTAAGCGTTAGAATGGGGGAACTGCCCTCTGTGTAATACTGATTGTCGTATTCATCCGGCACGCCATCCAAGTACAGGTTCATGTCATCGTCAAAGGTCATCTCTTTGTCGAAGTGCCATTCCAGATGATAGTAGGCCGGTGTGAATGCGATGCTGTCGATCGTGACGTTCAGATTGCCATAGGGGATGACCTGACCGGCCTGCGCATAAACTGCGGTATCAGTGCTTTCAAGCGGCACCTCGATGCTCCAGTTGCCGGATACAAGGGTTTGATCCGGTCCGCAATAGCTGCCTTCTCTCATATAGCTGATGATGTCGGAGAAGGTGAAGCGCACGGTTTTACCTTGCCACCGGTCGATGTTGCTCATATCCATTTCAATCTGGAAGAAAAACTGTGTCAGGTCGGTTGCCGCGCTTGGACTTCCGCTGCCAAAGCTCCATTCTCCGTCGGTGCGGACATCGTAGTCTTTAAAGGTGAGGAAGTCGGTGTTTGGGTGTTCCTGTATATCGACAAACGGTGTACCATCATCCTTGACGGCGGAGAAAATTGCGTATACGGTCTGATCATCAGCGTAGATGCCGTCAAGCGAAATAGTCACACCGTGAGCGGTATCGCTGGCGCCGCTGGCAACAAAACCTGTGTCTGTTTCGACATCGCCGTCAGACATCTGGAAAAATTTCGCAAGTTGTGTGCGTCCAGATTCCGGGTCGGCAAAAAAGCCGACAACTGCGCCTGCCGCTGCGGTGAAAGCCAGCACGCATGCGGCTACGGCCGCGATGAGAATAATTCTGCGCGGGTGCCGCCGCTTGTGCGGTGTTGGGGCAGTCTGTGCCGCCTGATTGAGTCGTTGAATCAACATATCCTGTTCCTCCTCGGTAAAGCGCAGCGCATCGAGCGCATCCTTATATTGTCTCATATTCGCTGCCCTCCAGTTCTTGTTTGAGTTTGGCACGGGCGCGGGCGAGTCGCTGCCGAATGGCGGCGGGTTTCGCCCCGACCATCGCTGCAATTTCTTCGGCATTGTAGCCTTCGCAATAATACAGGTAGATGACCTCGCGGTATTTTACCGGCAGACGCTGTACCGTGGCCAGTACGCCGGTATCTTCCGCAGGCAGAAAGGGAATCTCGCGCTCAAGCAATTCGTCCAGTGGGACAGAGCGGCGGCGCCAGCCGCTCTTGAGAATGTCTTTGCACTCGTTGATCGCCATGCGGACAATAAAAGCGCGGGTTTCGCCCTCTGTGTCAAACTTTCGGTCAATTTGCAGCAGTTTCAGGAATACATTCTGGCACACGTCCTGCGCGTCCGCCCGGCCGAGCGAATACGTAAAGCATACGCGAAGGATCATGCCGGAGTATAAACGCACGAAGGTTGCTGCATCGGCTGCATCTTGCCAGACCGGCATAAGGCTTCATCCCCTTTCACTACGATAACGATTGAGTGCTGTGTTGTGTGACAAAATAGCAGAATATTTTTTATCTTCATAATTTCTTGCGGAAATGGGTAGAAGTATTGTGCTATAATGTGATTAGCATAACGACAAAATGTGACAGAAAACAGTGATGAAATTTGCAGAAAAAATCACTGGATTTTTGTGCGAACAGAGAAAAATGCGGGCAAGCAGGTGAAAAAGCGCAAAAAGCTGTTGCATTAAACGGGAATAGTGCTATGATATTACAAGGAAAAACGGGATGAAAATAATCGGACAAAGATGAAGGAGACGAAGGATTTTTATGCTTCGGTTTTTAGAGAGTCTGCAATTCGTTTTATTTGTATTTTTTACAGCAGCATATGCTTATCAGATCGTGTATCTGGTGGTTGGCTTGCTTGGCAAAGGCCGTCAGGGCAAGCAGGACGCAGAGCTGCACCGGTATGCCGCGATCATTGCAGCGCGCAATGAAGAGGGCGTTATTGGAGATTTGATTCAAACGCTAAAACGACAGGATTATCCAGAGGAATTATTGGACATCTTTGTCATTGCGGATAACTGCACGGACAGTACAGCGGATGTCTCCCGCAAGGCGGGTGCAATCGTGTATGAGCGTTTTAACAAGGTGCAGGTTGGCAAAGGATATGCGCTGGATTATTTGTTCCATCATATTTTTGAGGATTACGGCGAAAAAACGTATGATGGATTTTTCGTATTCGATGCGGATAATCTGGTGGACTCGCAATTTGTGCGCGAGATGAATAAGATGTTTGACACCGGTGAGTATACTGCGCTGACCAGCTATCGTAATTCGAAAAACTTTTGTGACAACTGGATTTCCGCAGGCTATGCACTTTGGTTCTTGCGTGAGGCGCGTTTTCTTAATCGTCCGCGCACACAACTTGGTGTCAACTGCGCTGTTTCCGGTACAGGCTTTTTGGTTGCGGCGGATGTCATCCGCGAGGAGGGCGGCTGGCCCTATCATCTGCTGACAGAGGATATTGAGTTCTCTATTGCCTGTGCGGCGCGCGGCCGGAAGATTGGCTATTGCGGTACAGCAATCATCTATGATGAGCAGCCCATTCAGTTCCGTCAGTCCTGGGATCAGCGTCTGCGTTGGAGCAAAGGCTTTTACCAGGTGGATGCGAAGTATACGGCGCCGTTGCTGCGCGGTTGTTTGCGCGGCGGCAGAAAAGGCGTATCCTGCTATGATATGCTTATGACGGTAGCGCCTTGCAATTTGGTGACGATTGGCGTGTTGGGACTTGCCCTGTTTGCCTGCCTGAGCAGCCTGTCACAGCCGGCGTTTATTACATACCGTGTACTGCGTATGCTGGGACGAATTGTTTTGGCCACAGTTAAGGGAATTTCGTTCAGTCTGTTTATGTTCGGTGCTTTCACGATGGCGACCGAATGGAAGAAAATCAAGGGCAGCGCTTGGAAAAAGATTTTATATGTATTTACTTTCCCGCTGTTTATGCTGACATATATTCCGATTTCTTTGGTCGCGCTGGTTGGAAAAGTCGAGTGGAAGCCCATTCGTCATGGCCTTACTGCAAAAGCACAGAATGAGAATGAGCGCGCTTAACATCTAAGATACAAACGTAAAGCTGCTGCAACGCAAAGTTGCAGCAGCTTTTTTCTGCTATTCAACGCAATGTGGTCGGCCGCTGGCATATAGTTCGCGCCGAATAGCTGCGAACATGCGTTCCGCCATATCCAAATACCGCCGGATTTCGATTTCATCAATTTCAAACGGAAGGTCGGTCGGATATCGTGTTTCAATATATAGATCATTGAGTGCGGCGCTCTCGTCAAGATATTCCGAGAAAGCATCGGCATCCTGTTGAATAGCCTGACGACACAGATAAGTCAAGTTGTGACCATCGTAATGCCGACCGGTACGAAACAGCAGATATCCCTTGAGCGCTTTTTCAATTGCCTGCTGGCAGTGAAACGCGATATTATAGTGGTCACCGCCATATGTCAACAGTAGGCGTGCACATTGCAGGTCACATAACGCTTTATCCAGCCATTTATAGTAAAAGTGGCTGTCGGATGCGCCTTTACGTCTTCTGCTCATAAATCACCTGGCCTTTCCGGGCGATCCATGCGGCATAAGAGGTTTCATCCTCCAGCAGCTCGTCCCACTCCTCGGCGGTGTACACACTTAAATTGACTGGAATATCAGCGGAAAGCGCCAGATGCAGCTGGGTGCGCAGATGACGGCAATCCGTGCCGTCCGGTACGATGACACACAGGCTGAGGGACTTGAGCTTGCCAGTGGCCATGGTTCGCTTTTCTGCAAACAAAATAATTCGGTGCGGTTGACATACGCGGAGAATATCCGCCGTGGCTTGTTGAATCAGTTCGGTCATGTGGTCATGCCTCCTGCATTTCAAATGGCGATAGGGTCGCAAGCGCCTCAAAATGCGCCTTACCATCTGTTTCGCCGCGTACATAGCGCGCGCCGTCTACCGTGCCGCAGAGCAGCGCAAGCTGTTCGCCGAAAGCGGTTTCGGCAGTATAGTTGACCTGAAGGGAAGAGACAAAGCCCGGCTGGCGTTGCAGGTCGAGCGCGTCCGAAATCAGCTCTACGATGCGCACATTGTTAACATGATTATTGACATCCAAATCCGAATACTGCACGGTATGGATATGATGCGGCCGTACAGTATCGCAGGACAGCTTGGGCAGCGGTTCAAACAGTTCTCCGCGCGCGGTGTGCAAATAGCTTTCTGCAGCTGGGAAAGAACTGGGACGCAGAATACGGTGAGATACCGGATCGAGCGTGACCCACATGGATTGTGCGTCGCCAATTTGCTGTTCATCCGCAAAGAATGCAAAACAGCGATACCAGCTTGCTCCGCGGATACCGGGACACCATGTTTCGCAGCGGATACGCTCATACGGGCGCAGAGGGCGCGTCAGATGCGCTTTCATACGTGAGAGTACCCACAGGATATTCAGTTCATCTTGAGCAAGATGCAGCGATTCTGCGTGCACAGTGGCGGCATCCTGCATGACCAGCCAGAGAAAGGATGGTTTTGCAATACCGCGGTTGTCGATGTGGCCGTAATTGACCTCATATTCGCGGGAGAGAAGATCTGCCAAAGGAAAACGCCTCCTTGTTATGAAACAGGCTGACAATAAACCGGGAAACCAGTTCAAGCAGCGAGGACTGCTGCACCGAAGTATCCGGTGTGGCATCCGGTGTTTTTTCATTGGATGCATAGTGCTCGGAAAGCATTGCCGCGCAGCCGTCTACGTTTTGCAGGGAAGAGTAGCTGAAAAATACCTCGCCCTGAATATCAATGCTGTCATCTAGCAGAGTGAGCTGACGCTGCAGCTCATCCGTGCCATACCAGACATCGCCCGGCTGGGCTTCGGCCGCACGATAGGCGCCGATGCCGATGTACAAAGCCACATCGCTGGTGGAGACTATCTGCTGCCACCAGTCCACCAATACCTGAAAATCGGCGATTTCATAGCCGATAGACCAGTAAAGCTGCGGACAGATATAGTCGACCGTTCCCTTTCTAATCCATTCGACGGAATCGCAATAGATTTCTCGATAGGAGGAGCGGCCGTTGGTTTCGCTGCCTTTGGGATTGTTGGTTTTGTTGTCCCAGATACCGGCAGGGCTGACGCCAAACGATAAGGTTGGATCGATTTCGTGCAGCGTTTTGTCGAGTGTGGCGATCAGGGTGTTAACGTTATCACGGCGCCAATCACCGATGTCGCTGAAATCCTGTCCATAGCGGGCATAGGTGGAAGAATCATCAAAATCTGTGCCCGGATAGAAATAATCATCCAGATGGATGCCGTCTACATCATAGTTTTTCACAATTTCAGATGCGCCATCCACCACAAGCTGCTGTACGGCAGGCAAACCGGGATTGAAGTAGTAATTGTCCTCATATTTTACAACCCATTCCGGATGCTGCTTGGCGGGGCTGTTCTCGGGCAAGGACTCCCACTCGCTTTCGCCGTCTTTCGTGATGCGATAGGGATTGATCCAAGCATGCAGCTGTAAGCCGCGGCTGTGGGCGCCTTCAACCCAGTAGGCGAGAACGTCGAAATCGCCGTCCGGCGCCTGTCCAACAGTACCGCTGATATACCGGCTCCACGGGAAAATCTCCGATGGGTAAAGTGCGTCGGCGGAAGGACGAACCTGCAGGAATACCGTATTCAGTCCCATCGCCGCAATATTATCGAGAGTGGCATCCGCTTCGCTTTTAAGCGCATCTGCCGACAGCCCCTGTGCAGAGGGATAATCAATGTTATATATGGTGGAAACCCATACGCCGCGCATGCCGTCTTGCGCTGTTTGGACAGCGCCGGCACTGGAAAAAATCAGAGTAAATACCAGAACAATGGAAAAAATGCGTTGCTTGAGCATGGAAAGACTCCTTTGACAGTTAACGTAAATAATATAATTATTTTACCATTATGGCCAGGAGAAAGCAAGAATGATTGACAGGGGCACGGATTCATCGTATGATGGAACACGGACAGAAAAAAGGATGTGAATGGCCATGCAAAAAAAGGTTCTGGCGCTGCATGATTTATCGGGCTTTGGGCGGTCGTCGCTGGTGCCGATCATTGCGGTGATTTCTGCGGGAGGGCATCAGTGTGTGCCGTTGCCGACGGCAGTATTTTCCACGCATACTGCGATTCCCGGCTGGATTACCACGGACCTGACTGGTGCAATGCCGGGAACTATCGACCAATATGATGCGCTGGAGTTACGCTTTGAGGCGATCTACGCTGGCTTTTTGGGTTCGGCAGATCAGATTGACTGCGTCGGGGAGGCGGCCAGACGGCTGAAAAAGGCGGATGGCATGACCTTGATCGATCCGGTCATGGGAGATAACGGGAAGGTGTATGATACCTATACATCGGAAATGTGCACCCGTATGCGTGAGCTGTGTGCGATTGCGGATATCATTACGCCCAACACAACCGAGGCGGCGATTTTACTCGACCGTGATCCGAACAGCAAGCCGCGCGATGCAGACGAGGCGTGGGAGTGGCTGCGGGCGCTGCGCACACGCTATGGTGCGCAGGTTGTGCTGACCGGATTGGATTTCGAGAAAGGAAAGGTCGGTTCGGGCTGCCTGTCGGAGAGCGATGGCGCGCTTAGCCTGCATCGGCGTATTGACCGGTATTATCCCGGTACGGGGGATTTGTTTGCATCGGTCATGCTGTCAGCGCTGCTCAACGGTGAACGGCTGACAGAAGCCTGTGAACAAGCAGGAGAATATGTCAAGGATTGCATTGCTTATACGTTAGAGCAGAAAACCGATCCGATGCATGGGGTACAGTTTGAAAAGCTGCTGCATCGCCTGATAGACGGTTCTTATCAAATTAAGAATATGGAAAGCAACAGCCCTGTCAATTGACAGGGCTGGTGCTTTTTACATGAATCAGTTTGGAATAAAGAAAAAGCACTGTCATTTAGACAGTGCTTTCGTTTCTGGAGCGGCTGACGAGGCTCGAACTCGCTACCTCCACCTTGGCAAGGTGGCGCTCTACCAGATGAGCTACAGCCGCATTTTGTATCGCGCCGAACTCCTCAGCGCGATATTGATTATAGCAAAGGCATGCTGTTCTGTCAAGCAGAAATGTAAAAAAAACAAAAAAAATTATCGAACCCCACGGGTGACGAAATGCATCCGCGCGCATACCAGAACATAGATCACTGTTGTCATTGGCAGCAGGAGAAGTGTGGACACAGGAAAACACTGTGCCAGTATGTTGAGCGTGATACTGGCCGCCCAGAAGCTGGGCATGAGTGCAAGCGCATAAATATTGCACCGCCAGTATCTCTGCTGCCAATGTCGTTCGGTACTGTTGTCCTGCGTTTGAATGGAACTACACAGTCCAAGAAAAAGGGTGCACATGCCGATCTGTATGAATAGACCGACAATGGTCGGGATATGATAATACGTTTGTTGCCACAGGTCGTAAATCATCAAGGCAGCGCCAAAGACATTGCCGCCAATGGTCAGGTTCAGCAACATAGGGGCCCCACGGAGCATTTCTGCAACGGATGCGATGGAATTGGTTTTGCTTTCCGGGGCAGACAGCTCGATATCCCGCAGCAGCCAGTCGGTTGTCACATCGAAATACTCTGCCAACGCAACGATTTTCTCTGTGTCCGGCGTTGCGTCGCCAAGCTCCCACTTGCTGACTGCCTGCCGTGATACGCCCAGCGTGATGGCCAGTTCCTCCTGCGACAGACCGCGCTTTTTTCGAAGAACGGTGATTTTCTCTCCCAGTGTCATGTTTGGTTACCTCCTTGGTTGGTGAGGTCATTATATCGAAAAACACGGTTGCATGCCACCGTGTTTGGCTTGAAATCACGCAACTACGGGTTGCATTTGAAAAAATCCGCGTGTTTTGAAAGAAAACACGCGGATTTAGTGTCAGAATGGCAAGAGCAGGTCAATAGCCAAGCGGCTGGCCGATTAAGACAATTTCACAGCGTTCCATGCTTTGCGGCGGTCCCATATGAATGGTCATGGCACGGCAGATGCGCTCGGGGCTTTGGCAGTCGTGGCATTTGCCATCCACAGCGCAGGGGGTTTTCTTCTCCAAACGCTGGGCATTAAGCGGCGCGGCAATATTACGCGCTCGGTTGACAGCGCTCTCCAGATCGGGACACAGCTTATTGATACCGCAGACAAAGATGCAGCGTTTCGGACCAAACAGCGTACCGGCGATACGATTGCATGTGCCGTCGATATTGACAACCTCACCGTTTTCGCTCAGTGCGTTAGCCGAGCTGAGGTAAATATCCGGCGTCTGGAAAAACTCCCCGGCACGTACCCAGTGCCAATGTACGGCGGTACTGTTAGAGAAGGCTTCGGGAAAGCCAAGTTCCTTGAGTGTCATGGAGCCGCCAAGAGAAACGGATTTGCCCGCGCAGGCATCGATGAGATACGGCAGGGCGTCCGCTGCGGTCGGAAAGTAAGTAAAGCCAAAGCCGCGCTTTGTAAACGCCTGACAAATGGCGTCCACGGCCAGCAGGCCGCGCTCGAACAACGGCAGCAGATCGGCAGGGCTGCTGACAAGGGCGTCTGCGCCGGCATCTGTCAATTCTTCGGCCGAGCGAAAGCCCCATGTTACGCCAACAGCCAGCAGACCGGCATTTTTAGCCGTCTGCATATCGGTTGCGCTGTCCCCGATGTAAAGCGTTGTGGCTGCGTCACCGCCCAGTTCGCGCAGCAGCTGCAATACGCTGGTGGGGTCGGGCTTGCGCGGAATATCCGGCCGTTCGCCGTAGGTGATCTGCACCAGATCGCCGAAAAAGTGGCGAATCAGGCTCTTAGCCGCTAAATCGTATTTGTTGGATAATACGCCGACCGAGACGCCGGCCTTTTTCAGCTGCCGCAGCAGCGGCAGGATGCCGTCATACGGTTGGGTACGGTTCATCATACGCTGGTTGTAAGCCGTGCGAAATTCGTCCAGACACGTGTCAATCATCGCTTCTGTACGTTTGTTTTCCGGGATGCAGCGTTCAATCAGTTTGCGTACACCATTGCCAACGCGCACACGGGTTTCCTCTTCGGTCACAGCGGCAAAGCCGCGGCGCACGATGGCGCAGTTGACGCTGTCAGTCAGGTCGCCCAGCGTGTTGAGCAGGGTGCCGTCCAAATCAAAAATTGCGGTCGTAATTTTCATGCTATCTTATCCTTTTTGACGTAGCGCAGTCTCATCCGCGCATGTAAGTCTGTGTGATTTCGCCAAGCATGGCGGAGACCGTGGGGTTCAATGCTTCTTTACGCACGCGCCAGCGCCAGTTTTTGCCGCCGATGGTGGCAGGGGTATTCATGCGCGCATCTGCACCCAAAGAAAGCAGATCCTGTAACGTGGTCATGGTGATGTGTGCAGGGGATGCCCACACGCTCTTGATTGCGCTCCATCCCATGGCTTCGCTGTGCGAGGTGCGCAGATAGCGATAGGCAAATTGCTTTTCCGGTTCGGTGCAGATATCCATAATCTGTTCACATACGGTTTGAGAGTCGTGCGTGGAGGTGTATACAATGCTGTTGGGCACGAAGTTATGCGGCAGATGTTCGTTGTCGCAGTCAGGCGTGAAGCCGAAAATCAGCACTTTCATGCCCGGGAAACCGCTTTCTGCCAGCAACTCACGAACCTCATCGGTCATTTCGCCCAAATCCTCTGCAATCAGCGGCAGAGGGCCGAGTGCTTTTTCCATGGCATGGAACAGCTCCATGCCCGGCCCCTTGCGCCAGTGTCCTTTGATAGCGGTTTCCTCGGTTGCGCGTACTTCCCAGTAGGCGGCAAACCCACGAAAGTGGTCGAGCCGTACTACGTCGAACAGCGCCATATTGCTCTTCATGCGCCAAATCCACCAAGCAAAGTCCTCTGCGCGGTGTGCATCCCAATCGTAGACCGGATTGCCCCACAGCTGGCCGGTGGCGGAATAGTAGTCAGGCGGCACGCCTGCGACCAGCTTTGGGCTGAGGTCGGCTTTGAGCTTGAACAGCTTGGGGTGCGTCCATACGTCCACGGAGTCAGCAGAGACATAGATCGGAATGTCGCCGATAATTTGAATGCCGTGCTCGTTGGCATATTCGCGCAGTGCTTTCCATTGGGTGAAGAAAATATATTGCAGGAAAATGCGGAAGTCAATTTCGTCCCGCAGTTCTTCGGTCACTTTTTTCAGAGCCTCCGGTTTGCGGTCGCGCACCGCTTTTTCCGGCCACATGTAGACCGGCATGTGATGGTATTTCTCTTCCTTGAGTGCCATGAACAACGCATAATCCGGCAGCCATTCGGCGTGTTCCTCAGTGAACGCGTCGATTTTTTCGCGCAAAGCATCATCGATACGCGAATAGGCCTTGCGGAACAGCGGCCAGCGGGTATCAGCCAGCTGTTCAAAATCCGCAGTGTCCGGCGAGGCTTCAAAGTCGCCCGCTTTGACCTCCGCTTCGGTCAGCAGTCCATCCTCAACCAGTAAGTCGAGGTCAATCAGATACGGGTTGCCCGCCGCAGCGGAAAAACACTGATAAGGCGAATCGCCGAAACCGGTGTGGCCGAGAGGCAACACCTGCCAGTAAGTCTGATGCGCTGCTGCGAGGAAATCAACAAATTCATAGGCGGTCTTGCCCATGGTGCCTACACCGTGCGGTGAGGGCAGGGAAGTGACGTGCGCAAGCACGCCGCTGGAACGGTGAAACATAAATACATCCCCCAATTGAATATAGTTGTATTATAGCGTGTTTTATGGAAATTTGTCAATTTTACTTGCCAAGTGTGCAGGGGCAGGATATAATGAAAAGGCTGAAAATTACACAGGAAAAAGGGGAATTTGACGCATGAGAATGCGCAAAAAGAAAAATCTTGATATTCGCTTTGCGGCCTGCGCGGACGTGATGGCGTTTGAGCCGAAGGAAAAGCGCGGCAAATGGCGTGCGCTGTTCGGAAACGACCATCCGCTGCACGTTGAAATCGGCTGCGGTAAGGGACGTTTTACTATTGGCATGGCGGAGCAGCATCCGGACGTGAATTTTATTGCGGTTGAGCGGGAGGAGGGGGCGCTTATCATGGCGGCTGAGCGCTGCCAGCAGCATCCGCTGCCCAACCTGCGGTTTGTATCCTTTGATGCAGCCGAGCTGCGCGAGGTATTTGCACCCGGTGAGGTAGACCGTATTTATCTCAATTTTTCCGACCCGTGGCCGCCCAATCGGCAGCGCAAGCGCCGTTTGACGTGGCGCGCATATCTTGAGGTGTACGACGAGATATTAAAGCAGCAGGGGGATATCTGCTTTAAGACCGATAATCAGCGGTTCTTTGAGTGGACGTTGGCGGAGATTTGCCAGTTTGGCTGGCTGCTGCAGAATATTTCACTCGACTTGCATCACTCGGATTTTGAGGGTAATGTGATGACAGAATATGAGGAAAAATTCTCGTCCGAGGGCGCGCGCATCTATCGGTTGGAGGCACGCCGCCGTCTGCCGGAATTCCTGCGCAAGTGAAGAAAAGGAAAGCAGCCTGCGGGCTGCTTTTTTATTCTTGACATATGTCGGAAATATAGTACAATAGATTTATAACCGGCATATGCCGGAAACAAAATATGGAGGCGTATTTCCATGAAAATCGCAGTCACTTATGAGGATGGGCAGGTATTCCAGCATTTCGGCCATACCGCTCAGTTCAAAGTATATGAAGCCAAGGATGGAAAAATCCTTTCTTCGCAGGTTGTGGATACTAACGGCAGTGGACATGGTGCGCTGGCGGGTTTCCTTGCATCGCAGGGCGTAGATACGTTGATTTGCGGCGGTATCGGCGGAGGCGCGCAGGCCGCGCTCGCAGAAGCGAATATCCGTCTGCTTGGCGGCGTTCATGGCAGTGCGGATGCGGCGGTTGAGGCGTTTCTGTCCGGTTCTCTTGCGTATAATCCGGATGTTCAATGCAGCCACCATGGGCATCATGGGGAAGGGCATGACTGCGCTTCGCACGGTGACCATGCCTGCGGCGGTCACTGTCACGGTTAAGCAATGCCCAGACCGAAAAAATGCCGTCGTGTGTGCGGCTTGCCGGTTTGCCGTGAGTTTGGCCCGCGTGGAATTGGCTGCATGGGTGAACCGGTTATGTTGGGGCTGGATGAGTACGAGGTCATCCGGCTGATTGATCTGGCGGGTATGCAGCAGGAACAGGCAGCGGCGCAGATGGGCGTAGCGCGCACGACGGTGCAATCAATCTACAACACGGCGCGGCACAAGCTGGCGGAGGCGTTGGTTAATGGACGTACTTTGCGCATCGAGGGCGGCGACGTTGAAGTGTGCGAAAAACGTGCGCATTGCATGCGTGGCGGTTGCTGTGGACATCACGGCTGCGGAAAACAAAGACCGGAAGGCTGAGCCTTCCGGTCTTTTCCGTTATAATTTGGTGTAACCGCGCGGGGTGACGATGGCGTCCAACGGTACGCCGGCTGCGCAGGCGGGACAGTTTTTGCCGCGTACAAAGTTATGATAATGCGGGAAATCCTCTCCGGAAAACAGGCTGACAACCGGTTTGCCGTCCAACTCGGAAATGTTGGAGAACAGCGCGGAATAACCGGCTACGCGGCCGCCGTAGTATTCAATGCACTCGCGTGTCTGCGAAAGTGTCTGACCGGTGGATGCAGTATTGACCAGCACCAGCACATTGCGATGCTCAATCATGGGACGTAGGTTGTCCGCAAACATAAACTGACCGTTGACGTTGCTGTCCGGCTCGACAAGGTAAATGACTTTGTTGCTGTTCAGGCTGCCAATGCCCGAGCTGGCAAGTTCTTTGGCAATATATGCGCCGATGTACTCCGTGCCCTCCAGGCAGAGCAAGGTGTCCACGCTGACGGAGGAAAAGCGAAATGCGATGCTGTGTGCGGCCTCTAGAGCCATGGTCATGTTGTGCTTGATTTCGGACATGTCGATATAATAATTGATGTGGGAATGATTGGTTGCAAAATGACCCGGAATCGCATCTGCATACAGACGCTTGTTGGAACGGGAAATAATACGGATCGGCTGCTGCATAAATGACCACCTTTCTTTGTCTGTTAGAAAATCACAAGCTTATTATAGCGCAATTTTATCAGCAGAGCAAGAAAAAGCGAAGCAAGGTTTGTGAATTATGCCGATAAAAAAACCCTGCCGCAATGTGCAGCAGGGTTAGAAAACAAAGGATTAAAGCGCAGCCTTAGCCTTCTCAGCAAGTGCTGCGAAAGCAGCCTTGTCGTTAACAGCCAGTTCCGCAAGCATTTTGCGGTTCAGGTCGATACCGGCCTTCTTTAGACCGTTCATGAAGCGGCTGTAGTTCATGTCGCAGGACTTGGCAGCAGCCGAAATACGGGTGATCCACAGACGGCGGAAGTCGCGCTTCTTGTGCTTACGGCCAATATACGCGTACTTCAGGCTCTTCATGACCGCCTGATTGGCTACACGATAGTGGGTAGACTTGGCACCCCAGTAGCCCTTTGCACGCTTGAGGATCTTCTTTCTTCTTTTGCGCGTCATCATTGCGCCCTTAACTCTTGCCATTGTAATTGCCTCCTATATGAAAGATGTTGTTACTTACTTATACGGCAGCAGACGCTTGAGCTGCGCTACGTTCGTGGAATCCGCGAAGCCTTCCTTGCGGAGGTGGCGCTTCAGCTTGGTCGTCTTACCATGGCCGTTGAGCAGGTGACGCTTGCCGACATGGCCGCGCTTAAACTTGCCGTTCTTGGTAACGGAGAATCTCTTCTTTGCACCGCTGTGCGTTTTGATCTTAGGCATAAGGTTTGCTCCTCTCTGAATTTGCGCGCAAGGCGCGTTTTGGTTTACTTGTCCTTAGCGGGCGCCAGAAACATCAGCATCTGACGTCCTTCGAGCTTGGGCTGCTTTTCTACCGTGCTGCATTCCGAGCACAGTTCCGCGAAGCGATGGAGCAGATCCTGACCGAGCGACGCATGCGTGACCTCGCGGCCGCGGAAACGAACCGAAACCTTGACCTTGTCGCCGTCCTTAAGGAAACGGCAGGCGTTTTTTACCTTGGTGTTCAGGTCACCGACGTCGATATTGGGGGTCAGGCGAATCTCTTTGATCTCCACGACGCGCTGGTTCTTGCGCGCTTCTTTTTCACGCTTGGCCTGTTCAAAACGGAACTTGCCGTAGTCCATGATTTTGCAGACCGGCGGCTTCGCCTGCGGGGCAATTTTCACCAGATCCATACCCTTTTCCACGGCGGCATCCTGTGCCTGCTGGATGGGAACAATGCCGAGCTGCTGGCCGTCATCGCCGATCAGACGGACTTCTTTGTCGCGGATCTCTTCATTGATTTGATGTTCCATGCTGCTGATTGGTAAGCACCTCCAAACGATAAATGGGTTAAGACAAAAAGAAAAAGGACCGATCGAAAGCGACCGTCCTCCATGCATAAAACGCAAACCCGTACCGAAACAGATTTTTGCTTTATTAACCCGTTTGCTCAAACGCTGCGGGTGAGGACATTGCCTTCTTCCTTGTTACTTAAAACACTATATCAGAAATGAAAGAGAAAGTCAAGGCTTTATTTCGGCTATTTTAACTGGTATGATATTTCGCACAGGCAGCATACTATGACAGTACGGCGCGCGATAATAGGGCTTTACAAAAGCGACTCGATTTGTTATGCTAAAGGCAGAGGGAGGAATTCTCTCTGCATATACCGAATTTGAATCATTAAGGAGGTGCCGGATCGTGAGCGAGGAATACGGCAACGATTTTGTCACGTTGATTGATGAGGACGGCAACGAAGTTGAGTTTGAGCACATCGACACCGTGGAATATCAGGGAACAACCTATCTGGCGTTTATCCCGGCGGAGCTTTCCGTTGAGGAGGATGCGGAAGTTGTTATCATGCAAATCGTAGAGGAAGACGGCGAGGAAATGCTGGAGGCGGTCGAGGATGACGAGATCGCAGATGCGGTGTTTGACATCGTAATGGAACGCGCCGAGGCGGAAGAGGAAGAATAATTCATAATTCGCACGCGGCATGGATGAGTCGAATCCCTGCCCTGTACGACAGCAGCCCTTTTTTAACCCACATTTTTAGTACGGGATTTCGGAAAGTTTTGGCATTGAGCAGCAGGCCTCCCGGGTATACACGGACGTTGGAAGCGCAGACATGCCAAACAGAAAACCCACCTGCATGAGTCGTGCAGGTTACTAATTGGGCTGCATCGGCAGGGCGGGGTATTTTAATGCCCAACGGTCTGACGGTGATGATGGGCAATCGCTCGGTTGGTTAAAAATTTGTTACATTTGTGTAACTTTACAGGAATTTTATTTGCTTTTTTTGCATAAGATGATATAATGAACAAAGAGAATATAAAAAGGAGGTGCAAAGACACATGAGAAATCTTAAGATTCCCCAGCAGCCCGACCGTCCGGATATCGATGATTTGATTTTCGGTGAGGAACATGAGACGCATAGCGATAAGTAAAACGCTTACGGATATGTCCACGCAGGGAGCGCATGCTGGAAAAGGATGCGGCCGCGTGGTTTTTTTATATTTATTTCCCGGATAATAAAAAGGGAGTTCCATTCTGAATATGAAAAAATGTCTCAATAAAGGGTGATGCCCGAAACGGAAAACCGTTTCGGGCGTTTTTTTATGCTTCCGAAGAAATGATGGAACGAAGCCGGTCAAGCGCGGCTTGAAAGCGGGGTTCCCCTCGCATCTGTTCGTACTGTGGATCCTCTTCCAGAGAGCGCAGGGTCAGGCGGTGGGTCTCGATGATTTCATTTTTGGTCGGTACATGGGTCTGTACACCGGGGAAAAATGGGTTTTCCGATAATCCAGTGTGTAGGACAGTCGTGCGTCGATATACGCATCAAGCAGGTCAAATGTACGAGCAGTGTCGCCTTCATCCTGTGCCAGCATGAGTTCGAGCAGCAGGCCGTTGGAACGGTCCAGATCGAACAGCTCGTCTAGCGCGCGGTAGGCATTCAGGTAACGGTGTGCAGCGGGGAACTCTTTTTTCCGCCGCGCAACCGTGGTTAAGTTCATCAGTGCACCCAGCGTTTCGTGGACGTGGGTTAACAGCCGCTTTCGGGCAAGCTGTTCGGCTTCACCCAATCGGTTTTGTGCCAGCCGTAGGTTGAGACGCAGCACGTCCGCATCTGCCAGCGGCCGCGTGGGCAGGCTGTCAATCAGTGCCTCTGCTTCGTCGTAGCGCCCGAGCATGGTCAGCGCGTTGATGCGCAGCAGTTTGGCGCCCAGCTTCTCGCCCGGTTCCTCGCTTTGCTGCTCACCCTGCTCGAACAGCGCGAGACAGCGGGCGATGAGCGCCTCACCTCTTTGCTCTGGGTCGTCTGCATGAGCAAGAGCAGAGGCGAGATAATGGAAATACAGCCCGCCCGCTGAGATTTTGAGCGCACCGCAGGATGGATATTCATGCAGCGCTTCTTCCGTTGCCTGCTGTCCGGCATCAAAGCCCTGCTCATCAAATATGGCACGCAGGCGTTGGGTGATAGCAAACAGTTCCTCGGTAGAGGGGGCGGGGTGAAAGTTGAGCAGCGCATCGACTGTCATGCCAAGCGCACGGGCTAGCGGTGGCAGCAGGGTAATGTCAGGATAGCTTGCGCCGGTTTCACATAGTTAAAGATATTGGTGTCGTTCAATCAATTTTGCCGATGAAGCGGTAGAAGATTTCTACCTCCTGTTCCCGGCTCCCGTCCTCGTTCTTGACCGCCTCATGGACAAGGATTTTTTCAATCAGCGTGTTCAAGAGTTCGGCGGTGAGTTCCGTGGGATTGACGCACTCTTTCATCAAGGCAATCCATTTTTCTGCGTCTGCGGCGCTCTGGCTTTCAGCGGCAATGACAGATTGAAGCTGTTCAATCTTTTCTTCCAGTTCCGCCTGTTCGCTTTGGTACTTCCCGGACAGCATATTGAAGTTGTATTCCGTGATACGCCCCGCCGCCCAGTCCTCATACATCCGGGCAAACAGGGTATCGACCTCTGCTTTCCGCTTCTCCGCTTTTTTCAGTTCAGCGGCCTGTTTTTTTCTTGCGGCGGCCTGTCCTTTGTCATTGGCGTTCAGCAGCCGTTTCAAAAGCTGTTCTTCATCGTGCTGTACCAGCCCCGACCAGTATTGCAGACGGGAGAGGACATAGGCGTAAAGCACATCATAGCGGATGTAGTGCATGGAGCATTGGCGTGTACCTTGCCCGTTCTTGCTGCAATGGTAGTAGCCATAGGGCTTGCTGTTCTGCCTGTTCTCCCCGTAGGCCAGCGACCAGCCGCAGTCCGCACACTTTATCAGCCCCGCAAAAATCTGTGTCGTGCCATTCTTGCGCTCCCTCCGGCGGCTTGCAATCTGCTCCTGTACCTGCCTGAAAACCTGTTCGCTGATAATCGGCTCCTGCGTGTTTTCCACCCGCACCCATTCGCTTTGTGGCTTGCGTATCCTCCGCTTGTTCTTAAAGGAAATATTGATCTCCCGGTAGTGGATGGTATGGCCGATGTAGGTTTCATCTTTCATAATGCTTTTGACCTGCGCTATCGTCCATGCGTAGCCTTTTTCCTCTGGTGCGCCAGCGTAGATATTGGCGAAAGTCCCGTCACGCTGGAAGTTGATAAATCCCGGCGTCGGTACTTTTTCCGCAATCAATATCCTTGTAATGCTGGCCGCCCCTTTGCCGTGAACGGCAAGGTCAAAAATCTTCTCCACGATCCAGCGGGTTTCCTCGTCGATCACCAGCTTGTTCTTGATTTCCGGGTGCTTCTTGTACCCGAGGGGAGCATAGGCGCTGATACGCTGTCCGGCGGCAAACTTTGCTTTGAAAGCGGTCTTTACCTTGCGGCTGGTGTCCTTTGCGAACCATTCGTTGAACAGGTTTTTGAACGGCACGAAATCAGACAGTCCCTTTTCTGTGTCCTCGTTTTCCGCAACGGCGATGTAGCGCACCCGTTTTTCCGGAAACAGAAATTCCAGATAGTAGTCCATCATCACATGCTCCCGCCCGAAACGGGACAGGTCTTTGGTGACAATGCAGTTTACTTTTCCGGCTTCCACATCATCCATCATGCGCTGGAAACTCGGACGCTCGAAGTTTGTCCCACTCCATCCATCGTCCACATATTCCCCGACCACATGAAGCCCCTGCTCCCTTGCGTACTGTTGCAGGATTGTCCGCTGCGTTTCAATGCTTACGCTGTCGCCATAGCTTTCATCGTCACGGCTTAACCGCATATAAAGAGCCGTGTTGTAAATGGTAGTATTGTAAGGTTGTTTCACCGTAAAAATCCTCCTTCTAAAGAAACAACCCACGCTTACAATACTTTTGCTCTATGGCAATTATATCATAAGCGTGGGCGTGTATCAACGATGGGTCACGAAGAAGCGGCCTTTGCCGCCGTGTGCCGGACGACATCCACAATCAGATCGCCAATCGGACGACCGCCAGCGGCGAAATGTTCGGAGATTTTGATACGGTTTTTCCCACATACAAAATACTGTGTGCCGTTCTCGTCAGTAATGACCTGCCCGGTGTGTGTTGTATCAATAATGTCGCTTTCGCTTTTTACCATCCAGTGTCCTCCGTATGATTATTTTTAATCATGTAGCTTGAATTTCTGTTCATAGCGTTTACCTCTCTCTTGTTCGCTGCTGCCGTTTCAGTTCCGCCAGCACTTCCGGCGGGATACGGTCAACCAGCCTTTGCATATTTTCCAGTTCGCTTTCCAGCTTTGCCCGTTCCATGCGGTCTTTCATCTTGCCGCTTTCGCTGGCCTTTGCCCTTGCTTCCAGCTTTTGATTTTCTTCCAAAAGGTCTTTGATCGTGACCTTGTACTTTTTCAGTTGCCCGGAGAAGTTCTCCATCTGCGGAAACCACTTTTTCAACAGGGAGAGGGCTTCCTCTTTCTTCTTCCCGGCGTTCAGCGGGTTCATGCCGTCAAGGGCGGCTTCGATAGCTCTGGCCTGTTTGGAGAGGGAAACCGCCTGTTTGAACAGCCGGGTGGGGATATGCTTCCGGCCTGTCTTGCTGGCGCTCTCCCCACGCTCCAAATCCGGGTATTTCTCCACCATGTAAGCGTGAAAATCATCCTGCCACTTCGTAAGGTTTGCCCGGTTGCCGAGGATTTCTTTGGCGCACAGGCGGTTGTCCTTTGTCAGCGGCACAAAGGTCAAATGCAGGTGGGGCGTTTTCTCGTCCATGTGTACCACCGCCGATACGATATTCTCCCGGCCTACCCGGTCAATGAGGAAATCCGCCGCCCGCTGGAAAAATGCCTGTATTTCCTTTGGGGATTTCCCCTTGAAAAACTCCGGGCTGGCAGTTATCAGGGTATCGACAAACCGGGTGCTGTCCTTGCGGGTACGGCATCCAGCCTGCTCAATACGGCTCTGAATGAAGTGGTAATAGCGCCCCTCCGGCTTGACAATATGGAAGTTGTACTTGCTTTTGGCTGTGTCAATGTCGGGGTTGCTGGCGTACTGTTCTTTCTGCCGTTCGTGATGGGCTTCCAGCGGCCTTGCCGGGTTGCCCTTGTGCTTCTCAAAACGCAAAATTGCGTGTTGTGCCATGAAACTCCTTTCCCCATTCCTTTCCCATCCGGGGTTTTCCACAGGGAAAATCCCGCCGGAAATAGCTCGGATAGGATTGGAATGGATAGAATATGAATCAATCTTTTTATCTTTGTATTTCTATATACCGTCCGGTTTCCGTACTTCTCAAAGGTGATTTCCGTACTTCATGGGTACGGTTTTCAGTCCTCCGGCGTACCAGAACGGGATTTCTTGAAGTCGGTGTTTGAAACCACTTCATAGGATTTTGGGTAAATGCGGTTGGGTTTCCCACAGCCCTGCTTCTGGATCTCTACCAGCCCGGCGTATTGCAGTTCCCGCAGGGTGTTCACCGCTTTCTGCCGCCCACAGCGGAGCAGGTCAACCACCTCGCAGATGGGATAATACAGGTAAATCCGCCCATACTCGTCCGCCCACCCATTTTTCCGGGATAACTCTGTCCGGCGCAGGATAAAGGCATACAGTAGCTTTGCCTCGTTGGACAGGGGCTGGAATGTAGGGGCTTCAAAGAGAAAATTGGGGAGCCGGGTGAAGCTGAACGCCTGTTCCGGCTGATGAATGTAAATCGTGTTTGTCATAGCGTGTTTTGTGGACGGTTAGAAGCCCGTTTTCCGGGGTGGGCGATAATTTATACTACCCGCCCCGGTTTGGGGCTTGCAAAGCCTGATAAATCAAGGCTTTTTTCACTCCTAACTGTCCACACAAGACCTCCTTTTCCGTTCACTTTCTGTTTTCTGCCGCCTGTGAACTTTGGCGGCACAGCCGGGGCAGTATTTAGCCCGGTTGGATTTGGGGACGAATACGCCGCCGCAGACTGCACAGCGTTTCAAGTCCTTATCCCGGAAAATCTCTGCTTCCAATGCCCCGTCCAGCGGCAAGACCGCCCAGCGGAACCACTTGCAGCAGACTGAGAAAGAAACCGTCTGCGGGCAGATGCAGGCGTCCCCATCGTCAAGGGCAATGCAGTTGCCGTCCTCACAGCAACAGCACTCCCGGCGTATCAGGGCGCTTGCCCGTTTCCGCTGCGCTGGTGTCATGCGGTAAAGGGAACCGTCTGGCCTGCGTTCCAGCGGCGGCAAATCTTTGTAGGGGTTATTTTTCATGCGTTCCCTCCATTTTGCTTTCCGCTGCCGTTCTCCCCGAAAAGGCTTCCTGCCCCATTCCTGCGGCGTGTTCCGGCGTTGGCACGCTCCCCATAACTTCGGGACAACTTGTCCCGAAGTGACCTCTGGACAAAGTGTCCAGAAGTACGGCTCCTTGCGGTGCTTCCCCAGCCGGGGTATTCCTTTTCGGACGGTCATTTGGTTTTCAAGGTGCTGTCCATCGATGAACTAATCTAAGTCTACACCTAAATGACCGCCAGTCCCGTATATCCGAAAGGTGGGAAATCGGCCTAAAAAACAGCCTGTTTCCACGCTCTCGGAATTGTGGTATAATGAAAAAGCAGAACAATAAACGATAATTTTGGAGTACATACCGATATGGAAATTATAGAAATCAAAGAGAATAAAAAACAATTTCTCCCCTTATTACTGTTAGCCGACGAACAAGAGAGCATGATAGACCGATATATTGATAGAGGAACGATGTATGTATTAGGCGATAATGGGGTTAAATGCGAGTGTGTAGTAACCGACGAAGGCAAAGGCATTCTTGAAATTAAAAATATTGCAACTGCGCCAGAATATCAGGGCAAAGGTTACGGCAAGGCACTAATTGACTTTGTTGCTGCGAAATATAAAGGGAAGTATTCGATACTACAAGTTGGTACAGGGGATAGCCTGTTGACCGTTTCTTTTTATGAAAAATGTGGTTTTGCCCGTTCACACAGCATTAAAAATTTTTTTATTGATAACTATGACCACCCTATTTTTGAAGGTGGGGTTCAACTAACAGATATGATTTATTTACAGAAAAAAATATAAATTCCCATTTATCGAGCAGACAAGGAGGGAGAGCATGGAACTATCTATACAGGAACGCCTAAAAGACTTGCGTGTGGAGCGTGGCCTGACGCTGGAGCAGCTTGCGGAGGAAACCCATCTCTCCAAGTCTGCGTTAGGCAGCTATGAGGGGGACAAGTTCAAGGACATCAGCCACTATGCCCTTATCCAGCTGGCGAAATTTTACGAAGTGTCCGTTGATTATCTGCTGTGCCGCGCTGAAACAAAAAATCACCCAAACGCCGATCTTGCAGACCTGCGTTTGAGTGATGATATGATTGAATTTTTGAAAAGCGGGCTGGTGGATAATGGCCTCCTGTGTGAACTGGCGACGCACCCGGATTTTCCCCGGCTCATGGCTGACCTTGAAATCTATGTGAACGGCATAGCGGCAAAGCAGGTACAGGGGGCAAACGCCATTGTGGACGCTGTGAGCGCAACCATTATGAAGCAGCACAATCCCGGTCTGACTGACCCGCAGTTAAGGCAGCTGATCGCCGCCCACATTGACGATGACAGCTTTTGCCGCCATGTGATACAGCAGGATATAAACAAGATAGCCCTTGACCTGCGGGAAGCCCACAAGGACGATTTTTTCAGCGTCCCGGAGGACAATCCTCTGGAAGATTTCTTGCAGACCGCCGAAGAAGCCGCCAGCCCAAACAGCGACCCGGAACAGGCTGCGATGGCCTTTATCTGCAAGCGACTCAAGCTGAATTATGGGAAGCTGTCAGACGAGGAAAAGAAATGGCTGAAAAGGATTGCACAGAAGTCGGACTTGCTGAAAAATCCAAACCCACAGCGAGGGAGAAAATGAGAAAGCGGATATACACAAAGGAAAAATGAAAATCATTGAAGTAGAACCCAAAAACAGGACACCGGATTTCATAAATCGGCTGCTGACGGTATGGGAAAGTTCTGTAAGAGCGACACACCTGTTTCTGTCAGACAGCGAAATCAAAAAGATAAAAGAATATGTGCCGCAGGCGCTCATTGGAATTGCTCATTTGATGATTGCCGAAGATGATATGGGCTGCCCCGTGGCTTTTATGGGGATAGAGGACGGCACATTGGAAATGCTGTTCATTTCCCCGGAAGAAAGAGGAAAGGGTCTCGGAAAGCGCCTGCTCCAATATGGGATTAAAACCTATGCCGTAGAGCGGGTGGCTGTGAATGAGCAGAATCCGCAGGCCAAGGGCTTTTATGAACACATGGGCTTTCAGGTTTACAAAAGGACAGATCTTGACGAACAGGGCAATCCTTATCCGCTTTTATACATGAGCCTTTCTGGTGTGGACTGAATAGCAAAGCCCTAAAATGGCTTGCCGCCCATTTCAATTTTGAGAACAAATGATTTATACAATGTTAGGGGTAACTAAATGAAGAAAATAGGACTTGTCGGAGGGATTGGCCCCGCTTCAACAGTAGAGTATTATTTGGGACTTATACAAAAAAGTTTGAATGAACAAAATAACAGCATATATCCAGAAATTGTGATTGATAGTGTGAATATGCTTAAACACGATGTGGCGCTCGAAAATAGTGACTATTCAGTTTTAGGAGAATATTTACTTTCCAGTCTCTCCAATTTGAAAGCCGCTGGCGCAGAGATTGCTGCTATTACCGCAAATACAGAACATATTGTGTGGGATAGAATATGCAATAATTTCCCGCTACCTGTAATTAGCATTGTCGAGGAAACCATTAAGGAACTTAAGCGGCTTCGTTTCAAAAAAGCACTTATTTTTGGAACAGAATCAACTTTGCGTAGCGGTCTTTATGAAAAAGCATTAACAGCAAACGGGATAAAAGCGGTTATCCCATCTAACGCAGAAATATCTCTATTAGGGAAACTGATATACCCCAATTTGGAGAATGGTATAGTAATTCCAAGCGATAAAGAGAAAATGATTGCACTGGCAAATAAATATATTGCAAAAGAAAATGTAGATGCACTCATTCTCGGCTGTACTGAGTTGCCACTTGCCATAAAATCCGAAGATGTTAATGTTCCAATTGTGAATACCACCCAAGTACATATCAACGCAATTTACCAATATGCGATTCAATAAAAATAGCAAAGCCAACCGAGCCAGTCAACGGTCAAGATGAACGGCGCATTTCATGCGCCGCCGTTGACATCCCCGCCCGTCTTTGCTAAAAGGTAATCAAGGCGGGAAAGCCACAAAATGGCTTCCCGCCCATTTCAATTTTGAAAGGGAGAACGCTCCTAAATTAAAAAGAGTGCGGCCAAGCACTTTGAGGGATTGGCCGCCTTGTCTGCCCGTTCAGCGGGACGGAGGGCGGCAGTCAAGGCCGGGTATAAACCCGTTCATTTCAGCCTTGACGGTTGCACGCTGTCCTGCTACTTTTCCGGGAGTGTGGCCACAACTTCGGGACATTTTGTCCACAAGTCGGAGCGTAGGACGAGGGACGGAGGCTTTCATATACCTGCCGCCGTTCTCTGAAAACAGCCCGATTTTTTGTTCATTCCCATTCACAAAAAGTCAGCCTGTTTTCCTGACGGAGCAAGCGGGGCGCAAAAAACACCGCACCCCGTTTCCCCCGTCAGCCAAGCCAGCAGGTATAACACACTACACTTTGCAAGCAAAGTCGTGTGCCAAATGGGGCGTTGCCCCCTTTGGAAACCCCCACAAGAAAAGGCGGTACGCTACCCCTCCACGGGGCGCATACCGCCTTTTCTTGTTATCCAGCCCTCCGGCTGTATCGGTTGAGCAAAAGTCAGCGTGGGATTGGTGTGGTATCTTTAACTATGTGAAACTCCGGTTTCCCATTTGCTGACCGCAGCCGCTGACACACCAACCAGCGCAGCCAGACTTTCCTGTGTCAGTCCTTTGGCGCGGCGTGCGGCAAGGATTGTGGTTCCGATGAAAAGTTCCATATCGTTCATCCTTATAATAGCAGATTCAAAAGGACCTTTTGTAATTTTATCTTATCATGCTGCTGTGACAGATACAATAGAGGCAAAGTTTAACCAGCGGTTGGATTTTTTAACTGGCAGTTGAGCAAAGCGGAGCATGGTTGACGCTGCTGCCGGATTCTGTTAGGATAGTCAAAGTGGGAAAGGGGGAGTTGTGCTGTGTCGCTTGATTTGACAGAAGGAAGCATCACTCGACGGCTTCTGTTGTTTGCGCTGCCGCTGATGGTTGGCAATCTGCTGCAACAATTATATAATGTAGCGGATACGCTGATTGTGGGGCGGTTTCTGGGAGCGGATGCATTGGCGGCGGTTGGCTCGGCCTACACGCTGATGGTGTTTCTGACATCGATTTTGCTGGGCCTGTGCATGGGCAGCAGTGCGTTTTTTGCTATGCAGTTCGGAAAACGGGATATGGAACGTCTGAAAAACAGTTTGTTTTTGTCCTTCCTGCTGATTGGTGTGATTGCGGTTGTGATGAATGTACTGGTTTTTGCAGGACTGGACTGGATTGTTCGGGTGTTGCATGCGCCGGATACCGTTGCGCCGCTCATGCGGCAATACTTGTTTTACATCTTTTTTGGAATATTGGCGACGTTTTTATATAACTTCTTCGCCAATCTGCTTCGTGCAGTGGGGAATTCACTGGTGCCGTTGGTGTTTCTTGCAGCATCGGCGGTGCTCAACATTGTTCTGGATTTGCTGTTTGTTTTGGTGTGCCGCTGGGGTGTGACAGGTGCGGCGGTCGCTACGGTGGTGGCGCAGTTTGTTTCCGGTATTGGCATCGCGGCATATTGTTTGCTGCGTTTTCCAGAGCTGCGTGTGCAGCGGCGCCATATGCGCTGGGACCGCCGGATTATCCGCGAGATCGCCGGTCTGTCTGTTTTGACGTGCGTGCAGCAGTCGGTTATGAATTTCGGCATCTTGATGGTGCAGGGATTGGTCAACAGCTTCGGAAAAACCGTCATGGCGGCGTTTGCCGCAGCGGTCAAGATTGATTCCTTTGCCTATATGCCGGTGCAGGATTTCGGCAATGCATTTTCGACCTTTATTGCGCAGAATTACGGGGCAAGGAACGAGGAACGCATCCGACGCGGAATCAAAAGCGCGGTGGGAACAGCGTTTGTGTTCTGTGTGGTTATCAGCACAGCGGTATGTATATTGGCGCGTCCGCTGATGGGTTTGTTTATCCAGCCGGAAGAGACAGAGATTATTGCAGTTGGTGTTGGTTATCTGCGAATTGAGGCGTCGTGCTATTTCGGAATCGGTCTGCTGTTCTTATTGTACGGCTTTTACCGGGCGGTCAAGCGGCCGGGCATGTCGGTGGTGCTGACGGTGATTTCGTTGGGTACGCGCGTAGCGCTTGCTTATTTGCTGTCTGCCATGCCCTCGGTAGGCGTGACCGGTATATGGGTTGCCGTGCCAATTGGCTGGGCGTTGGCTGATCTGGTGGGTGTGGCATATTATTGGAGCAATAAAACACGTTTGCTGCATGTAGAAGCGTGAAAAAAGGTCCTGCCTGATTGGCAGGACCTTTTGATTTTCAGGTGCCGAAATAGCTGAAGTGCATATAGTCGCGCTTACTGCGCCATGCATTGCCGCCCCACAGAAAGCCGTGGTTAATGAATGCGTTGTACACGTCGCCGCCTTCGGGGATAGAGTAGGGGTCTTCGCCCGGCAGCCAGTAGGAGCCGGTGGTTGGGGTCAGAGAACCATCTTCGTTGATGGTCGCCTCCATGTTCTCCTCCCAGTTGATGTCTACTGCAGTGCCCTGAGAGTGCTCGCCCGTGCGCCAGGAGTAGCAGCCGACATCCTTGATGGGGAATTGCTCATCTCCGTTGTAAATCTCTTCAAACACTGCTTCGTAGATGGAAGCAAGGTTGCGGTTTACCTGCAGATACGCTGTGCCGGAGGTCTTAGTGCCGTCCTCCTGTAAACGCCAGACCGGAACGGAAATTTCGACCATATTAGCCTCTGCCTCCTCGGCAGTCTGGTATTTCTGACCGCCCACACCATAGACCAGTTCCATTTTTTCTTCTTCTGTCTGCGGCAGCGTCAGGTCCGGTTCTTCCCACGTGCCGTCGGTAGTGTCAGAGCTGTTGTTTGAGGCGCCCTCGAAGGCGGAGCAAAAACGGGTTGCCATGATGAGGGCCTGTTCACGCGTGGCAGTTCCGCTGGGAGCGAGTACGGTGGTTTGTCCGGCAGCGGAAATACCGTTGACCACAGTATGATCCACCATGGTAATCATAGCGTCAACAGCATAGGAATTGATCTCAGGGACGTCAGGATAATCTTCCACGCAAGCGTCGCCTGCGATTGGGGCAGCGTCAATGCCGGCGGCGTCCAGAATGTTGTATAGCATGACGCAAAGGTCCTGCCGTTCAATCTCGGCATCCGGATCGAAGATGCCGTCGCCGCGGCCGTTGACCAGTCCGAGCTCGTAGGCAGCGACGACACTCGGATCGTCACAGTCGCGGAAGGGCTTTTTGCCCGAAGCAAAAACCGCTTTGCCGCTGACAGCTTTATACGCGTTGACGGCGATGCCGCAAAACTCGGCGCGGGTGATGGCGCCTGTTGCACTGCGCGTTTCCAGCGAACTTGGTATCAGTCCGGCTTCCTGCGCCGCGGCAACGCCTTCCTGCGCCCAGGCAGAAACGTCGGACAGCGCGCCGGCTTGCGGTGTGAGCAGCGCGGCGAGCAATGCAAGTGTGCCGGCGCGGCGAAAAAACGGATGTGGCATAAGTAAGGGGCCTCCTTGGAAATGGGTATTGAATTGCGTATTTTTTATGGATATGAGCGTGTCGGTTTATGTAAAAAATAAGAAAAACAGAAATTTATTCACAATATCCACAGCTTTTTCCACAAAAGTTGTGGATAATTACCTGCCGATGGTGCGGTCGAGCGCGCGATATTGTAACGCTTCGGCAAGGTGCTCTGAAGAAATAACCGGGCTGTTCGCCAAATCGGCAATGGTGCGCGCCATGCGCAGCACACGGTCATGAGCGCGCGCGGTCAGACCGAGTCTTTCGAAGGCTGCGTGAAACATCTGTGAAGCGTCCTCTGTCAGGGGACAGCATTCCGACAGGTGCGCAGGCAGAAGGTGTGCATTGCAGATATCCTCACCCTGTCGCCGGTACTGTATTTGACGTGCAGCCATAACACGGGTACGAATAAAGGCGGACGATTCTTCAACAGCTTGTCCGCGCGCCGCAAGCGCTGCATATTCGACAGGCTGAACGGCAATTTGCAGGTCAATCCGGTCAAGAAGCGGGCCGGACAGACGGCGCAGATATTGCTGCACGGATGCGTTGGAGCAGGTGCAGCGTTCGGTGCCGTACCAGCCGCAGCGGCAGGGGTTCATGGCGGCAATAAGCTGAAAACGAGCGGGATAGGTAACCTGTCCCGCAACACGGGAAATCGTGATTCGGCCATCCTCCAGCGGTTGGCGCAGCGCTTCGAGCACATCGCGGCGAAACTCCGGTAATTCGTCCAGGAACAGCACGCCGTGATGTGCAAGCGAAATCTCACCCGGTGTGGGTAAACGGTTGCTTGCACCTGCGCCGCCCGCCAGAGCGGCGGCAGAGGTGGTGTGGTGCGGTGCACGAAAGGGGCGGGAGGCGCGTCCGACAGCCTCCTGCCCGCGGCCGACAGCCGACCAGACACGGATAACTTCCAGCCGTTCACTGTCCGACAGCGGCGGTAAAATGGTGGAAAAGCGTTTTGCCATCATGCTTTTACCCGAACCGGGCGGTCCGGAAAGCAAAACGTTATGTCCACCGGCTGCGGCAATTTCCAGTGCACGCTTTGCGGCCTGCTGCCCCATCACATGGGAAAAATCCAATGTAGTATCCTCTGGGGGAGGGGGCTCGGGCGGCGGGCATGGAGCCAGCGGCGCGCGGCCTGACAGATGCGCAATGAGCGCGGGCAGGCTTTCGACGGGCAGAACCGTAATGCCGGTGGCATAGGAGGCTTCCTGTGCGTTCTGCGTCGGCACATAAACCGTGCGGAAACCGGCGTCCCGCGCGGCCAGCGCCATGGAAAGTGCGCCGCAGACCGGACGCAGCAAACCTGACAGCGAAAGCTCGCCAAGGAAAATAGCATCTTGCGGCAGCGAGTCGATTTGACCGGTGGCCGCAAGGATGGAAAGCAAAATAGGAAGATCGTATGCCGTACCTGCCTTGCGGGTATCCGCCGGGGCAAGATTCACTGTGATGCGAGAAACCGGCCAGTCAAACGAGCAGGACTTGACAGCAGCTCGTACACGTTCTCCGGCTTCTGCGACCGCACCGGTCGGCAAACCGACCACATCCAGACGGGGCAAGCCGTTCGAAGGCAGGCATTCGACGGTGACAATATAACCGTCGATTCCGCTCAGACCCGCGGAAAAAACACGCGCGACCATCGAACTCCCTCCTACGTTGCTCAAAGACTTACTTTATTAATATACTACAATTTTGTAGATTCCGCAATGCAAAACGACAACTGCAAAGGAAGTGTAACATTTTGGAACAGTATGAGATTGTTGTTTCATAATGCGAAATTATTATTGATAATCGGGGAATTGTTACGAATTTGTCATATTAAGTGTTTACATTTTTGGTGAGGAGTGATAGAATAAAAACGGCCGGTGGAGACGGTTTTTTCCCGTGTCAAAAAGCGGGCGAAAAGGCTTTTCACCCCTTCAGCATGTTATAACTGAATAGGAGGATATAAACATGGCAAGAAAGATGAAGTCCATGGACGGTAACACTGCTGCGGCACACGTGTCGTATGCGTTTACCGAGGTCGCGGGTATCTATCCGATTACCCCGTCCAGCCCCATGGCAGACAGCGTAGACCAGTGGGCAGCCGCAGGTCAGAAGAACATTTTCGGTACTACCGTTAAGGTAATCGAAATGCAGTCCGAGGCGGGTGCCGCAGGTACGGTTCACGGTTCTCTCGCGGCCGGCGCGCTGACCACGACCTATACCGCATCTCAGGGTCTGCTGCTGATGATCCCGAATATGTACAAGATCGCAGGCGAACTGCTTCCCTGCGTGTTCCATGTTTCCGCGCGTACGGTTGCATCCCATGCGCTGAACATCTTCGGTGATCATTCTGACGTTATGGCTTGCCGCCAGACCGGTTTCGCTATGCTGGCTGAAACCAATCCGCAGGAAGTAATGGATCTGGGTGCGGTTGCGCATCTGGCTACCCTGAAGTCCCGCGTTCCGTTTATCAACTTCTTCGATGGCTTCCGTACCTCCCACGAGATTCAGAAGATCGAGGTTTGGGATTACGAGGACCTGAAGGAAATGTGCGATATGGACGCTGTGGAAGCGTTCCGCAAGCGCGCTCTCAATCCGGAGCATGCAATGATGCGCGGCTCTCACGAGAATGGCGACGTATTCTTCCAGCATCGTGAGGCCTGCAACAAGTACTACGAGGCTGTTCCGGAAATCGTAGAAGAGTACATGGGCAAGGTTAACGCCAAGCTCGGTACCAACTATCAGCTGTTCAACTACTACGGCGCTGCCGATGCTGACCGCGTTATCATCGCGATGGGCTCGATTTGCGACGTAGCGGAAGAAGTTATCGACTACCTCAACGCACATGGCGAGAAGGTCGGCCTTGTCAAGGTTCGCCTGTACCGTCCGTGGCGTGCGGACAAGCTGCTTGCCGCTATCCCGGAGACTGCCAAGAAGATTGCGGTTCTCGACCGCACCAAGGAGCCGGGCGCACAGGGTGAGCCGCTTTATCTGGACGTTGTTACTGCGCTGGCCAATGCCGGCATCACCGACAAGACCGTCATCGGCGGCCGTTATGGTCTGGGTTCCAAGGATACCCCGCCGTCCTCTGTCTTTGCGGTATACGAGGAGCTGACCAAGGCAGAGCCCAAGCGTCAGTTCACCATCGGCATCACCGACGACGTAACCTACCTGTCTCTCGAAGAGAAGCCGGCGCCGAACACTGCGGCGGAAGGCACTACCGAGTGCAAGTTCTGGGGTCTCGGCGGCGACGGTACTGTCGGCGCGAACAAGAACTCCATCAAGATCATCGGCGACCACACCGATAAGTTCGTTCAGGCGTACTTCCAGTACGACTCTAAGAAGACCGGCGGCGTTACCGTTTCACACCTGCGCTTTGGCGACAAGCCGATCAAGAGCCCGTACTATATCAATAAGGCGGACTTCGTTGCCTGCCATAACCCGTCCTACATCACCAAGCACTTCCCGATCGTGCGTGACGTTAAGCCGGGCGGCGTGTTCCTGATTAACTGCCAGTGGACGCCGGAAGAGCTTGAGCATCATCTGGCGGCTTCTGAGAAGCGCTATATTGCTAAGAATAATATCCAGCTTTACACCATCAATGCGATTGACCTCGCCATTGAGATCGGTATGGGCAAGCGCACCAACACCATCCTCCAGTCCGCTTTCTTCACGCTGGCTAAGGTTATGCCGCAGGAAGAAGCCATCGGCTATATGAAGGATGCTGCGACCAAGTCCTACCTGAAGAAGGGCCAGGATGTCGTTGATATGAACCATAAGGCGATTGACGCCGGCGCTACCGCGTTCGTCAAGATTGACGTTCCGGCTGCTTGGGCTGACGCTGTTGATCCGGAAGATACCCGCGATCTGCAGGGCCGTCCGGAAGTCGTCAAGATGGTCAAGGACGTTATGGAGCCGATCGGCCGCATGGACGGCGACTCTTTGCCGGTATCCGCTTTTGCGGGCGAGCATGTTGACGGCACCTTCGAGCACGGCGCTGCCGCTTACGAGAAGCGTGGCGTAGCGGTTACCGTTCCGTCCTGGAATCAGGATACCTGTGTACAGTGTAACCAGTGTGCTTATGTCTGCCCGCACGCGACTATTCGTCCGTTCGCGCTGACCGAGGAAGAAGCAGCCGCGGCTCCGGCGTCGACCAAGATTGTCGACATCAAGGCCGGCAAGGGCAAGGGCGTTTACAAGTATGCACTGGCTGTTTCTCCGCTCGATTGCATGGGCTGCGGCGTATGTGTTGGCGTATGCCCGACCAAGTCCCTGACCATGATGCCGCAGGAGCAGGAAGCTGCCCAGCAGGATGCGTTCGACTACTGCGTAGCCAAGGTTTCCGAGAAGGCGGACATGTTCTCTGTCAACTCGGTCAAGGACAGCCAGTTCAAGAAGCCGCTGCTTGAGTTCTCCGGCTCCTGCGCAGGCTGCGCTGAAACCTCGTATGCCCGCCTGATTACACAGGTTTGCGGCGACCGTATGTATATCTCCAATGCGACCGGCTGTTCGTCCATCTGGGGCGGCCCGGCTGCTACCAGCCCGTACACCGTTGATGCGAACGGCCATGGCCCGGCATGGGCGAACAGCCTGTTCGAGGATAACGCGGAGCACGGTCTCGGCATGTACTATGGCCAGCTGGCTATCCGTGAGCGCCTGATCTCCAAGCTGGAAGAGATGGCTGCTGCAGAGCAGACCCCGGCTGCGACCAAGGATGCGATTGCCAAGTTCATGGAAACCAAGGACAATGGTGCTGACAATGCAGAGCCGGCCAAGGCTCTGGTTGCCGAACTCGAAAAGGGTGCGGCTGCTGGCTGCGACGCTTGCAAGGAAGTTCTTGCGCATAAGGAATACCTCGCTAAGAAGTCCATCTGGATCTTCGGCGGCGACGGCTGGGCTTATGATATCGGCTTTGGCGGTCTGGATCACGTCCTCGCTTCCGGTCAGGATGTAAACGTTATGGTATTCGACACCGAGGTTTACTCCAACACCGGCGGTCAGGCTTCCAAGGCTACCAACATCGGTGCTGTTGCTCAGTTCGCGGCTTCCGGTAAGACCACCAAGAAGAAGAGCCTCGCTGAGATCGCAATGAGCTACGGTTATGTATATGTTGCGCAGATCGCGATGGGTGCGAACATGAACCAGACTCTCAAGGCGATTGCGGAGGCAGAAGCTTACCACGGCCCGTCCCTCATCATCGGCTACGCTCCGTGTGAAATGCACTCCATCAAGGGCGGCATGACTAACTGCCAGGCTGAGATGAAGAAGGCTGTTGATTGCGGTTACTGGAACCTGTTCCGCTTCAATCCGGAGCTTGCTGAGGAAGGCAAGAATCCGTTCATCCTTGAATCCAAGGAGCCTAAGACTGAGGATTACCGCAAGTTCATGATGAACGAAGCGCGTTACTCGGCTCTGACCCGCTCGTTCCCGGATCGCGCTGAGAAGCTGTTCGCGGAATCTGAGGTTGAGTCTACCAAGCGTTATGCACATCTGCAGCGTCTGCAGGCTCTGTACGCTCCCGAGGCGTAAGACCGGTTAAGCGCGCAGAAGGCATTGGACTAAAACAAAATGAAGAACCGCCCGCGGAATGATACCGTGGGCGGTTTTTTGTATTTCGCTGGATATTTTCGGCAGATAGGACGGAAACCTCCACAATATTTTGCGTTTTCGCAGCGGCAAACAGCAAAATCCTGTTGCGCAAACAGGGAAAACGCGGTACAATGATAAACAGAAAGGTGGTGCCCGTTTTCATGGCATTCACAGGCTTTAACGCTGCGGGTATTGATTTGCTGCAGCTGAACCGCCTGCAAAACAGCAAGGATTTTTACGAAGAACACAAAGAAGAAATTAAGCAAAAGGTTATTTTGCCGTTTCATGAATTGATTGCACAGATGACGCCCGCGATGCTTGAAATTGATGCGCAGTTTGTGGTCACTCCATCGCGCATGGTGTCGCGTGTGCGGCGTGATACACGTTATACGAAGGACAAAACGCTATATCGTTCCAATATGTGGATGTTTTTTCGGCGGAAACGACAGGAGCACGAATCTGTACCGTGCTATTATTTTGAGATACATCCTGAGTTCTGGGGCTTTGGCTGCTGGGGCGCATGGGGCAGAGGGGAAATGGAATCCCTGCGAGAGATGATATTGCATGAGGATAAGCTGTTTCTTGAAGCCTATGACGCAGTGCAGGCCTGCCCGCAGATGCATCTTGACGGAGAAATGTACAAGCGACCGAAGTTTCCGGATGCAAAGCCGCTCTATCAGGATTGGCTCAACCGGAAGGAGATTGGTGTGGATTTCCGTGAGACCGAGGACTTTGCGCCGCTGCTGGACGGTTCGTTTGTACAGCCGATGGTGCAAACCATGCAGCGTTTGGCGCCGTTTTACCGTTTCCTGCTGGCAGCGAAAGAACGCGCGGAGGCCGCGCGTCGGGAGGCGGTCCAATGAGATATGTGGCGCTTGATTTTGAAACCGGCAATGCATCTCGACTCAGTGCATGTGCATTAGGTGTAAGCATTTTTGAAGATTCCGTGTTGGTGGCGGAACAAACGACGCTCATTAAACCGCCCGCCCAAGTCGGAAAATTCCACTGGGGAAATGTCCGTGTCAATCATATTAAGGAGTCTATGGTGGCGGATGCGCCTGCGTTTGACGTAGTTTGGAGGCAGGGCATAGGAGAATTGGCCGAGGGCAGCGTGCTGGTCTGTCATAACGCCATGTTCGATACGGCGGTGCTGTGCGCTTGTTTGTCGCATTATCATCTTCCCGTACCGGAATGCCGTTATGTGTGTACGGTGAAGGTGGCACAGCGGGTGTGGCCGCGGCTGCAAAATCATAAGCTCGATACGGTATCGCAAGCGCTTGGCATTCCCTTGAATCATCATGAGGCAGGATCGGATGCACGCGCAGCCGGTTTGATTTTGCAGGCTGCCCTGCGCGAGACGGCAAGTGCAGATGCAGATGAGCTGGCACAAAAAATCGGTATGCGTCTGGGACGGATTTCCTGTATGGGAACCGTGCCATGCAGCGTAGCGAAAGAACTTCGGGGCGGGAAAACCGTCCGTTCAACCCAAACCCATGTATAAAGGAGAGAGCAGCTATGAAAAACTATTTGGAAAACATTGATCGGGAAGCCCTTCGCGCACGTGCAGAGCAAATGCTGCGCTATGCGGATGATGCACGCAGTCAGGCAGGCCGCTGGACGGATTATGCGGTATCCAAGGCGCAGAATTTCTCTGTTTTTGATTTTGCGATTTTCAAGGTATGCCTACTGTCTCTGGGATTATGGCTGGGCACCTGCTTCTCACGCTTTTTCAAGAAATTCCGCGGTGTTCTGTTTGTTGCGTTTGCGGCAAGCTGGCTGTATCTGTTCTGGCGTATTTTCTTTGACTGCGAAGAAGAATAGGCTGCTGCATCATGACGTTGGGTGACAATCCTGGTAGGAGAGGAGTATGTCTGTGGAGGAGCCGACACAGCAAAATAAATCAAAATTTCGCGCGCATCCGCATTACTTTCAATGGGGATTGACAGCGTTTTGCGTCATTGTTTCCAGCGCGATAGTCGTGTTTTTATTGCAGTGGCTGCCGATTATCTGGACAATGTTTCAAAAACTGCTTGGCATTCTCAGTCCGTTTATCTACGGCTTCGTGATGGCATATTTGCTGATGCCTATCTTTAATGCACTGTATAAGAGAATTCAGCCGCCTTTGTCGCGACGTTTGAAAAACGGAACCCGTATTGCGAAAGGATTATGCAGCATTTTGACGCTGTTGATTGGCATTGCCGTGGTGGGAATTCTGCTTTGGATGGTGCTTCCGCAGCTGATAGTGAGTGTTTTCTCACTGCTCGAATCTATGGATACCTATCTCAATGAGATTTCCGGCTGGGTGGCATCCCTGCTTAAGGATAATCCGGTGATAGAGCGTAATTTCCTCCAGCTGTACGAGGAGTTTTCCCAACAGATTGTTAACTGGGTGCAGAATATTGCGTTGCCGCAGCTCGTTGCGTTGATGACCGGCGTTGTAACGACGGTTTCTGTATTGTTCGATATTCTGATCGGTATCATCATTGCACTGTATATTCTCAACAGCAAGGACACGTTTTGCGCACAGGCAAAAAAGATGACGTACAGTTTGTTTTCCATCAACCGTGCGAATCGTATTATGGGGCGCGTAGCGTATGTGCACCGTGTGTTCGGCGGTTTTATCACGGGCAAGCTCATCGATTCTTTGATTATCGGAGTGCTGTGCTTTATCGGCTTGCGTTTGCTGATCGGCTTCGGGCTGATGACAATGGATCAGTCGTATGCACTGCTGATTTCGGTTATCATTGGCGTGACCAATATTATCCCGTTTTTCGGACCGTTTATCGGCGCAATCCCAAGCACCATTCTGATTATGGTAATCAGTCCGGTGCAGGCAGTGTATTTTGTATTGTTTGTTCTGGCGTTGCAGCAGTTTGACGGCAATATCCTTGGCCCTAAGATTCTGGGTAATTCAACCGGTCTTTCGAGTTTTTGGGTCATGTTTGCCATTTTACTGTTTGGCGGTGTGTTTGGATTTGTCGGCATGGCGGTCGGTGTGCCGCTGTTTGCCGTGCTGTACAGTGCGGTAACTGAGGTGGTTTGCAGTTTGCTGAAAAAGCGCGGCTTGTCTATGGATACCAATGACTATCGCGGGCCGCGACGGCTTGATTCGGTTACCGGTGAGTTTGTTGTGATTAAGGAAGAGGAACGTCCGCCGGTTTCGGCGAAGGAGCGTCGTCGTGCGGCGGAAAAAGCACGTGCGCAGAAACAACAAGAGGAACAAAAAAAGGACTGACTTTCGTCAGTCCTTTTTTTATGCTGCGGTGCTTGTCGGCAGCATGGTGTCCAGCGCGTCAATCAGTGCCTGTGCATCGCGCAGATGGTGGTTCCACGGTGCGCTTTCGTAGGCGAAGCTGTTCTTGCCCAGCACAAAATTCAGCGGTTTTCCTTTGTAGTGTGCGTAGATTTCGTATTGCACGGTATCGAGCGAGTAGCTTTGTTGATAAAACGGCAGGCGGGACGCTTTGCAGGATGTGAGCAATTCTGACAGCTGCGTGAAATTGACTTGCGAGGTGAGATCTTCAAATTCTGCATTGCCGATCATGCGCTGCACACGCCAAACCTCTAGCTGTTCAGCCTGCGGTGCGACAGAATAGGGTGTCAGAACAAAGGCCAGTGCACCGCACAGCGCAAGAACACATAACAAAACAATCATCGGTTTCTGTTTCATGATAGGCACGCTCCTTTGTCTGTTACTGTCCCGTAGAGCAAACAAGGGCCGAACCAAATGGTTTCGGCCCTTGAAAGTTTAGTGTTCTGAGAATACGCAGGGGAGAAATTACTTCAGGCCCGCGGTAATAATCGCCATCTGATAAACCTCATCCGCGTTGCAGCCGCGGGACAGGTCGTTGATCGGCGCGTTCAGACCCTGCAGGATCGGGCCATATGCTTCGAAGCCGCCCAGACGCTGCGCAATCTTATAGCCGATGTTGCCGGCATTGATATCCGGGAAGATGAAGGTGTTGGCCTGACCGGCTACCGGGGAACCCTTGCACTTGGTTGCAGCAACGACCGGGGAGAAGGCTGCGTCGAACTGCAGCTCGCCATCAACAGCAAGCTCCGGTGCAGCGGCCTTGGTCTTTTCGGTCGCATTACGCATCATATCAACCGTATCGCCCTTACCGGAGCCCTTGGTCGAGTAAGACAGCATGGCAACCTTGGGGTCGATGCCAAAAGCCTTGGCAGTCTTGGCGGTCTCGATGGCGATTTCAACCAGATCGTCCTCGCCCGGATTGATGTTGATTGCGCAGTCGCCCATAGCATACATCTCGTCGCCGCCGTCTTTGGCGTCGCGGCGCAGAATGAAGCAGGAGCTTACGATCTTGTTGCCCGGCTTGGTCTTGATAATCTGGAGCGCGGGACGAACGGTATCTGCAGTGGAGTAAGTAGCACCGCCGAGCAGGGCGTCCGCCTTACCCATCTTAACCAGCATTGTGCCGAAATAGTTGCCCTTTGCAAGCGAAGCGCGGCACTGCTCCTCGGTCATCTTGCCTTTGCGCAGTTCGACCATCTTGGCAACCATTGCATCCATTTCCGGATAGGTCGCAGGGTCAATGATTTCCATTCCTTCGATATCGAAGCCGCCAGCCTGCGCTGCCGCTTTCACTTCGTCCACATTACCAACCAGAATGGAATCCAGCAGACCGTCCTTCTTCAGACGGGAAGCAGCTTCCAGAATACGGGGATCGGGGCCTTCGGTAAATACGATCTTGCGCTTGTCAGCCTTCAGCGTAGCAATCAGATTTTCAAACATGTTGCATTCTCCTCCATTTTAATGGGTTTGTCCGGCGCAAAAGATAGCCGTGGACAAACTATTGTATCCACATTATACACCCTGTCACCAGCGCTTCACAAGTATTATTTGAGTAGATTTTGGGCAATTTCTGTAACGCTTCATGTAAAGACTGGATTGGTAAAAAACTGGGCAAAATAGGAGTGGAAAGGATGTGATGAGATGCAGGTGATACGGTATTTGAATGGCAGACGCTTGCATGGCATAATGCCGCCGCTGTTGCTGGACCGGGAAGGAATCGGCGCTTTGCTGGGTGTCGCGCGCAGCAGGCAGCAGCTTCCATTGCCTGACTCGGCCCCCTCTGCTATACTGGAAACGGAGGGATGCAGTCTCGGAAGGGATGAAATATGAAGCATACAGCGCTTTACTTGCGCGTTTCAACCGAGGCACAGGCGGATGAAGGCTATTCGCTGGCGGCGCAGGCGGAAAAGCTCGAGGCATACTGCCGCATGAAAGGCATTGCGCAGTTTGAGCGTTATGTAGACGGCGGCTTTTCCGGTTCCAATCTGACACGACCGGCAATCACTCAGTTGGTGGAGGCAATACGCGCCGGTAATGTGGAGCGCGTGGTAGTTTACAAACTGGACCGTCTCAGCCGCAGTCAGAAAGATACGCTTTACCTCATCGAGGACGTTTTTTTGCCGCATGGCGTGGACTTTGTGTCCATCAATGAGAATATTGATACCGGCAGTCCATACGGGCGCGCAATGATTGGTATTTTGTCTGCTTTTGCGCAGCTCGAGCGAGAAAATATTTTTTTGCGTACCCGTATGGGCATGGTGGAACGTGTTAAGCAGGGCTATTGGCCGGGCGGCGGCAAAATCCCGTTTGGGTATGACTATGACGCGGATAAGGGGATTCTGGTGCCGAACAGTGACGCAGAAACCGTGCGTGAAATCTATGCGCGGTATCTGGAGGGGCAGTCGACCGGGCGGATTGCGCGTGAACTGGGGCTGAAATATGAACATCTTGTGCGGCAGATTCTCTTGCGGGAGAGCAATACAGGGGTGATAGTTTATCGTGGGGAGACGTATTCCGGGAGGCACGAGCCGCTCATTGATAAAAAAACGTTTGAACGCGTTCAGCAGCGTTTACAGCGTGTGGACAAACCGCGTGCTGCCTCATCCGGTAAACTGCTGACCGGGCTTCTGGTCTGCGGGCATTGCGGAGCGAAAATGCGTTACCAGAAATGGGGCGGTGCAGGCGATAAGCTGGTATGCTATTCGAGAGATAAATCCAAGCCGCATCTGGTGCACGATGCGAACTGCCCGAACCGCGGCGTGATGGCGCGGCAGGTGGAGTCGGTCGTCATCCGTGATTTGTCCCGACTGGCCGCTGAGCCGGTTTCGCCGCGCGGCAGCAAGAAAGAGCCTGCGGAATGCCGGCATGCGCTCGAGCGCGCACAGCGCAAGCTGCGCCGCTTATATGAGCTGTTTGCGGAAGGGGAGGATGATACCCTGCGGGACGCGATAGCTCGCGCCAGGCGGGAATGCAGCCGTGCAGAGCAGGCGTTGGAGAGTGCCAAGCAGGCAGAGCGGCAAGAGGAGCAGGATGCCGCGCGACAGGCGCTGCAAACAATAGGCTCTTGCTGGGACCGGCTGAGCGATGTGGAGAAGCAGGCACTGGTGCGTGCCTGCGTGCAGCGAATCGTACTGCAAAACGATAAAATAGAGATATTTTATGTGATTGAAGGCGCAGAGGTGCGTCAATCCTCTGCGGGATAACTGTTTTCGACTTTGTATGTTCATGCCGATGATTATTGGGGAAATTCGGAGGTATCTGCGCGATAACAGCGCGCTGCGAGTGTCGCGCAGTCTGCGGGACACCGCTTACAAGGCACTGCAGGCCAAGGAGGCGTTTGTGCGCGAGCATCAGCGTGAGCCGGACATTGTGGAGCTGGCAAAGCTGATGGATATGCCGAAGGAAGAGGTTGTACTGGCGTTGGACGCCATCCTTGACCCGGTCTCGCTGTTTGAACCGGTGTTTCATGACGGCACGGATACAGTCTGCGTGATGGATCAGGTAGGGGATAATAAAAATACCGATGAGCAGTGGCTTGCCAGCATTGCATTGCGGGAGGCTATTGACAGCTTGAACGAGCGGGAGAAACGCATCATCCGTCTGCGGTTTTTCGAAGGGCGTACTCAGATGGAGGTGGCCGACGAAATCCACATTTCACAGGCGCAGGTGTCCCGTCTGGAAAAGGGGGCGCTGGAGCATATTCGAAAACGCATATAATATAGGAAAAAAGCAGGCCGTTTCTGGCCTGCTTTTGCGATATTTGGATTTATCGGGTATCGGAAGCACTGTTGATGGGCGTGGTACCAAAGGTGACACGCGAGGAGGGAATCCCCTGACGGGACATATAGCCAGTCAATAACTGTACGGTTTGCGCTGTGTTACGGCTGTGGTGCAGTCTGAGGATAACGGTTGCAGTGGTTGAAGCAAATTGCTGCGCGGTGGTGGCGTAAGCGCGTGCCGAGGACTGTGTATCGTCCCCACAATTGAGAGTAGTGTCCCACAGTCGATAGCCTGCTCCGGTTAATGCATCGCGCTGCGCCTGCGTCAGCTTGTTGCAGCCGGTATCGTTGGAGACAATGCGGGCGGATACGCCGGTCAGAAAGTTCAGCCGATCGTTGGCGGCAGTCAGCGAAGCCAGCATATCCTCGGATGAAGTTTGTTCATTTGCATTAAGCAGGAGGGCAGGGGTATGTCCCTCTGCGACAATGCGGCGGATTACGTCGTCCGGCCAGGTAGAGGTATCGGTCGGCAGGAAAAATGTTGCCAGTCGTCCGGCGCTTTGCAGTGCATCCAAGATAGCGGGTGTTGTGCTGGTCGTTGGTGCGCCGTAAAAGGTTAAGTACACACGGGCAGGCTTTTGAGCAGGCTGCTCTTCTACCTTTGGAATGGGCGGCTCCGTCGGCTGCGGCGGCGTGGGCGGCACATTATCCGAGGGTTGGGAAGGCGTAATACCCTTATATGCATTAATTGCGCTTTCGATAGCACTGCCTTGAGTGGAGGCAAAAGAAGAGTCACTGGAGGCAGAACCATCCGTGATTCGAAGCACAGTTTCGCCATAGGCAGACAGCGTGGAATAGCTCAGTCCAAATTTGCCGCAGCACAGCTTAACGGGCACATAAATCGAGCCGTTCATATCATAAGCCGGGGTGGAATAGCTATTCAGGTTCTGGTCATATACATATCCTTCTGTGGTGGAAAAGCTGAGTGTTTCGCCGCCGGAAGACAGATTCAGCACATTATCCTCGTTGGAAGCCGAAACCCCCAGAGAAGAGAACACGCTATATGGGACATACAGTTCACCGCCCAGCCGTGTCGGCATGGTGCTGTCGGACAAGGGCAGGAGCGTATCGTTGACCGCGGTTAATGTCAGTGCGTGGGCCGGTGCGGGGAGCATAACGGTAATGAAAGCTGCGCAGAGCACAAGGCTGAGCAGCTTTTTCAGCTTGCGTGGGATACGCGGTCACTCCTTTCAGCAAATTATACGAACATATTATAACAAAAAGCAGATGGTTTGTCATCCTTCTTGTAAAAAAACGCCTTGCTTTATCTTGGCAAAGTGCTATAATGAAAGGGTACAAAACCTATAACAGAAAGAGTGAATCCACCATGCTGCAGATCAGAACACAGCTCACAGACCAAAAAAAGCCCAAGCCGGACGAAAATAAACTGGGTTTCGGCATCTATTATACCGATCATATGCTAATCATCGACCATGATGAGGAGCAGGGCTGGCATGACGCCCGTATCGTGCCGTACGAGCCGCTGTCGATTGATCCTGCGGCGATGGTGCTGCACTATGCGATGGAATCCTTTGAAGGCTTGAAGGCTTACCGCACGCCGGATGGCTCGATCCAGTTGTTCCGTCCGGATAAGAACGCGCAGCGTATGATCAATACCAATCATCGTATGTGTCTGCCCAGCCTGCCGGTAGAGGATTTTGTGCAGGCGGTCAAGGCAATCGTGTCTGTGGAGAAGGATTGGGTACCGCATCAGCCGGGTACCAGCCTGTATATCCGCCCGTTTGTCATTGCGACTGAGCCGCACCTCGGTGTGCGTCCGTCCAAGACCCATCAGTTCATCATCATCTGCTCGCCGGTTGGCGCGTATTACTCCACCGGCATCAACCCGGTCAAGATTTTTGTTGAGGATGAGTATACCCGCGCTTGCCCGGGCGGCACTGGCTTTACTAAGTGTGGTGGCAACTATGCGGCCAGCTTGATTTCGCAGGTTAAGGCACACGACCTTGGTTACGAACAGACCCTGTGGCTGGACGGCGTAGAGCATAAGTATGTTGAAGAGGTTGGCTCGATGAACTGCTTCTTCAAAATTGACGGCACGGTTTATACTGCTCCCTGTGTGGGCACGGTATTGCCGGGCGTGACCCGTATGAGCTGCATTGATCTGCTCAAGCACTGGGGTATTCCGGTATCTGAGGAACGCCTGCCGATTGTGGATGTCATGAAGGCATCTAAGGACGGCAAGCTCGAAGAAGTGTTCGGCACTGGCACGGCGGCGGTTATCTCTCCGGTGGGTGAGCTGCGCTATGAAGGCGACGTGGCTTATATCAACAATGGCGAGATCGGTCCAATCACCCACAAGCTATATGACACACTGACCGGTATCCAGTGGGGTACGCTGCCCGATGAGCTGGGCTGGACAGTCAAGGTAGATTAATCAAGCGGTTTTTCCGAAAAAGCAAACGCCCTTCAACGCATTATGCGTCGGAGGGCGTTTTTTTGCATTCCTGTTTAAAAGAGCTGCAGTTGGCCGTCTGCCAGATTGATGATTCGCAGACCGTTTTGTGCTGCCATACGGACGGTCTGCGCGGTACCGCCCGGTTTGCCGTCAAAATAGCAGATGAGCAGGGAGGAGGCGTCGACCATAAAGCGATTGCGCGCCGCATAGCATCCGGTGTAATAATCGCGGGACAGGGCGAATACGCGGTCGGCTGCAAGCAGACAATGATTGAAGCGTCGCTTCCATTCGGGAGGGTAGCGGTCGGCCTGACGGTCAAACGGAATGGCACAGAACAGCTGTACCGGCAGTGTGTTTCGCGCCCGTAGCACTGCCTCAGCAGCCCATAGATCAAAACCGGTGGACATACCGGAAAAAAATACAGAATATCCTTGTGCTGAGGCATTTGCAATTGCGTGGTCAAGCGCGGCAGTCAATGTATCGATAAGAGGATCGTTCGCAGAAAAGGGCATTTTCTCGACACGATAGCCTGAAAAGCAACAGGTTGCGGCACGGTTGGTCTGCATTTTCATCCCTCCAATCAGAACAAATGTTCTATTGTTGACAGTATACATCACCGCAGAGGAAAACGCAAGTTGTAAATACGAAAAAAAGCTGGTACAATAATAAAAACTGCGGAGGAAAGAGGAGGGGGCCATGAACGGACAAAACCGCTTTTTCTATTTGGTCAAGCGCATGGTTTACCGGTATTTTTCGGATGGCATTCCACAGGCGGCAGCAGAATTGTCATATTTCCTGCTGTTTTCGCTTTTTCCGCTGTTGATTTTCCTGAACGCACTTCTCGCTCGATTGAATTTGTCGATGGAGGGGATTGAACCAGTGCTGGAAATGCTGCCCAAGAGCTTGCAGCAGTTAATTGTTTCCTATTTGGAGCAGCTTGCGGCAACGCCGCCGGTCAGTCCCATGCTGATTGGTATTGGGTTGACGTTGTATTTCCTCTCGCGCGCAGTGCGCTCGATGATGCGCACAGTCAATGATATTTACCATGTTGAGGTTGCGCGTGGTATGATTTGGGATGTGCTGATTTCGTTCGGCATCACGGCGGGCTTTTTGGTATCGGTTGTGTGCAGCTTTGTGCTGGTCGTTGCGGGCAAAGCATTGATTCGTCTGCTGCCGCGCTTGGCACCGATTCCGCAGCCGGTACTCAATATGACGCATGACGCCAGCTTTTGGGTGATGATTCCGTTCATTTTTGTATTTTTGATGTTGTTTAACCGCATTGTACCCAATCTGCATCTGAAGTTTCGAGAGGTGTGGCCGGGGGCATTGTTTTCTTTGGTGGCATGGCTGCTGGTTTCGTGGGGCTTTTCGTTTTATGTGGATAATATGGCAAGCTACTCTGTGCTGTACGGCTCGCTTGGCGCTATCATTGTGCTGATGCTGTGGCTGTATATTGTCAGCATGATTCTCTTAATGGGTCCGCAGCTTAACCATACCTTGGTGGTCATGCGGCTGTATCGGCTGGAGAACGAAAAGCATATTGATTGAAAGGTTTCACTTGGTTCATAGAAAAAAAGGAGGACAAGAAAATGAAAGTTGTAGCGATCAATGGTTCGCCGCGAAAGGGCGGCAACTGCGCGCAGATGCTGGAAGTGCTCGGCGGTGTGCTGGCAAAGGAGGGCATCGAGTTTGAAGTATGTCAGCCGGGTGCAAAGGTGCATCCGTGCATGGCCTGCTATCATTGCCTGAATAACAATACACTGCGCTGCGTACAGGCGGATGACGGTGTCAACGAAATTATTGAGAAGTGCATTGCGGCAGACGCGATCGTGTTGGCTTCGCCCGTATATCACGGCGGTATTGCGGGGAGTATGAAGTGCGTGATGGATCGGATCATGCTGGCGGCTTGCTGCGGTGAAAACCAGTTTCATCATAAGGTCGGCGCGGCACTGTGCACGCTGCGTCGTTCGGGCGGCATGGAGACGTATCAGCAACTGCTCGGTTTGATGGATGCGATGGAAATGGTGCTGGTCACTTCGGATTACTGGAACGCTGTGCATGGAGCGGACATTGGTGAGTGCAAGCAGGATATTGAGGGGGTAGAAGTCATTGAAAAACTCGGCCGCAATATCGCATGGATGCTAAAGGTCATCGATAAAGCAGGAATCGCCCCGCCGGAGACACATAGCCGCACCATGTTCAACTACATTCGATGATACAAAGGAAGGCACACATGTGCCTTCCTTTTTCAATTGGGACTGGCGGTTGCATTCGGATATGCAGCTGGAAAAATATTGAATTCTAAACAAAATTCACAGTTTATTAACAGGATGTTACCGAATTGTCGTTGAAGCCTTGCGTATTTCCAGATACAATATATACATGGGATAGTATATAATGGAAAGGTGGATACTATATGACGGCAGAACACGATATCTTGCAGGTCACGCCGCGGGTAGAAGCGTTGGCGTCGCTTTGTGCGAGGCATGATCACATAGATGCTGCACTGTACAAAGAGTACGATGTGAAGCGTGGCTTGCGTGACCTGAATGGTGAAGGCGTGCTTGCGGGACTGACACACATATCGGATATCATCTCCAAAAAAGAGGTAGACGGTCAGCTGGTTCCCTGTGATGGCGAGCTGTATTATCGCGGCATCAAAATCAATGATCTGGTGCAGGGATTTATCCGGGATGGGCGCAAGGGCTATGAGGAAGTCACTTATCTGCTGCTTTTCGGTGAATTGCCGGATGCAAAGCGGCTGAGCGATTTCAAAAATCTGTTGGCGCAGGGACGCACCCTGCCGACAAATTTTACGCGTGATGTCATCATGAAGGCGCCGACGCACGATATGATGAACAGCCTTTCCCGCAGTGTGCTGACGCTGGCATCCTATGATAATAATGCCGATGAAATCACACTGCCCAATGTGCTGCGTCAGTGCCTGATGCTGATTTCAGTGTTCCCCATGCTTGCGGTCTATTCATACCATGCGTATAATTATTATGAGCGTGGCGAAAGTATGTACATCCATTATCCATCGGACAGCTTGTCCACGGCATCCAACTTCTTGCGCATGCTGCGGCCGGATATGCAGTATACACCATTGGAGGCCAGCGTGCTGGATCTGGCGCTGGTGCTGCATATGGAGCATGGCGGCGGCAATAATTCTTCGTTTACCACCCATGTGGTCACCTCATCGGGTACGGATACGTATTCGGCGATTTCCGCAGCACTCGGCTCACTCAAGGGGCCGAAGCATGGCGGCGCAAATTATAAGGTCGTTCAGATGTTTGAGGATTTGAAGAAGAATGTGACGGATACGACCGATGAAGAAGCCGTAGCAGATTATCTGGGCCGTTTACTGCGCCGGGAGGCGTTTGACCGCAAGGGCCTTATTTATGGCTTAGGCCACGCGGTTTACTCCATCTCCGATCCCCGTGCCGAGGTATTCAAGTCTTTCGTCGGGCAGCTGGCCCATGAAAAGGGCAGGGATGCAGATTTTGCGCTCTATTCTCTTGTTGCGCGACTCGCGCCTGAGGTAATCGCGCATGAACGTCACATCTATAAGGGCGTTTCGGCAAATGTTGATTTCTATTCTGGTTTTGTGTACTCCATGCTGGGATTGCCGCCTGAACTGTACACCCCGGTGTTTGCGATCGCCCGTATTGTCGGCTGGAGCGCGCATCGGCTCGAGGAGTTAGTGAATACGGATAAGATTATTCGTCCGGCTTATCGCTGTGTGCAGCCGGCAACGGGATACGTGTCGCTCAAAGATCGTTGACCATAGATTTGGATGGGAGGAAGAAAAATGCAGTCAATTGGATTTATTGGCGTAGGTGTAATGGGACGTTCCATGGTGAAGAATCTGCTCAAAGCAGGTTACGAGGTGGCGATTTATTCACGTACCAAATCCAAGCTGGAGGATTTTCTGGCAGAAAACAATGTGACATGGTGTGATTCTGCGGCAGAGTGTGCATCCGGCAGAGATGCGGTGATTACAATGGTGGGCTATCCAAAGGATGTTGAGCAGGTTTACTTCGGACAGGAGGGTATTCTTGCAGCAGCCAAGCCGGGTACCTATTTGATTGACATGACAACAACTGACCCAAAGCTGTCCGTTCGAATCTATAAAGAAGGCGCAGCGGGTGGTCTGCATGTGCTCGATGCGCCTGTTTCGGGCGGTGATACAGGCGCAAAGAATGGTACATTGTCCATCATGGTAGGCGGTGAGGAAGTGGATTTTCAAGCCTGCCTGCCGCTGTTTGAGGCAATGGGTAAGCAGATTGTATACGAAGGTCCGGCAGGAGCGGGTCAGCATACCAAGATGGCGAACCAGATTGCCATTGCGGGCACGATTGCAGGCGTCAGCGAAGCGCTGGCCTATGCCGAGCGAGCAGGACTGGACACGCAGAAAATGCTGGACAGCATTTCCAAGGGCGCAGCTGGTTCGTGGCAGATGGAAAACCTGATGCCCAAGATGATGCGGGAGGATTATGCGCCCGGATTTTTCCTGAAGCATTTCATCAAGGACATGAAAATTGCGCAAGGACAGGACTTTGGCTCTCTGCCTGTACTCGAGCGGGTCTGCACGATGTACGGCGATTTGGAGGCTGAAGGGATGGGAGATTTGGGAACGCAGGCGCTCATCCGCTATTATCGGGGAAATAACGAGTAAACCAAATAGGAACATAATAAAGGCTCGGAACCATTCGGTTCCGAGCCTTTGTTTCATGCTGCGATGCTTAGTCGATGTCCAGCGCATCCTTTACCTTGTCCCAGAAGCCTTTGCGCTTGCTCTGGTTTTCGTCTGTAGAGGTCGATTCAAACTCCCGCAGCAGCTTTTTCTGCTTTTCGGACAGGTTTTTCGGCACTTCAATGGTCACACGGACATATTGGTCACCGCGTCCGCGGCCGTTTACATTTTGAATACCCTTGCCCTTCATACGGAATACCGTGCCGGTCTGCGTACCCTCGGGCACCTTATACTCGACACGTCCATCGATGGTCGGCACCTGCAGCGTATCGCCCAATGCTGCCTGCGTAAACGAAATCGGAATATCCACATAAACGTCCTGGCCTTCGCGTGTAAAAATGGGATGCGGACGGATGGAGATGGTCACGAACAGATCGCCTGCCGGACCGCCGTTGATACCTGCGTTGCCCTGACCGCGCTGCTGGATGGATTGTCCTTCATCAATACCGGCCGGAATATTCACCTTGAATTTGCGTGTCTTGCGCACACGGCCTGCGCCGCCGCACTTGCTGCACGGCTTTTTAATAATCTTACCCGTACCGCGGCAGTTCGGGCAGGCTCCCTGTGTTTGGAACATGCCGAGCGGTGTGCGCTGCGTCTGTGTCACGACACCGGTACCGCGGCAGTTCGGGCAGGTTTCCGCACTGGTGCCTTTTGCAGCGCCGGTACCGCCGCATTCATCGCAAGCCTCAATGCGGTTGACCGAAATTTCCTTCTCGCAGCCAAACGCCGCTTCTTCAAAGGAAAGTATGATATTCTGTCGAATGGATTCGCCGCGCTGAGGAGCGTTGCGGCGCTGAGAACGTCCGCCGCCAAAACCGCCGCCAAAGAATGAGCCGAACAGGTCGCCAAGGTCGCCCATATCAAAGCCGCCGAAGCCGCCAGCGCCTGCACCGCCGCCGTAGCTCGGGTCAACACCTGCAAAGCCGAACTGGTCATATTTCGCACGTTTATCCGCATCGGACAGCACTTCATATGCTTCGTTGACCTCTTTAAACTTGTCGGCAGCCTCCGGATTGTCTTTATTCAGGTCGGGGTGATACTTGCGGGCAAGACGGCGATAAGCCTTTTTAATCTCATCCTCGCTTGCGCCTTTTTGTACGCCAAGCACCTCATAATAGTCTCTTTTATCAGCCATTGTGATCCCTCAAATAATGGAAAATAGCATGCCGCAGGGCGGAACGGAAACCGTTCCGCCCAACGCGGCATGGAAATTACTTATTCTGATCGTCGTCCTTGACTTCGGTAAAGTCTGCGTCGACAAAGTCGCCCTGTGCGCCGCCCTGTGCACCTGCACCCGGCTGGCCGCCCATGTTGGCGCCGCCCTGCGGAGCCTGCTGCTGATAGATTTTGCCAGCCAAATCGCTGAACTTCTTGGAGAGGTTATCGGTCGCCAGCTTAATCATGTCAGAATCCGTGCCCTTAAGCGCTTCCTTGACCTTGTCGATCTCGGCCTGTACGCCGCTCTTTTCGTCCGCGGTCAGCTTGTCGCCCAGATCGGTCAGTGCCTTTTCAGACTGGAACACCAGCTGTTCCGCGTTGTTGCGGATTTCAACGGCTTCCTTATTCTTCTTATCCTGCTCGGCGTACTGTTCCGCTTCGTGCATTGCCTTGTCGATTTCCTCCTTCGAGAGGTTAGTCGATGCAGTAATGGTGATCTTCTGTTCCTTGCCGGTGCCCAGATCCTTAGCCGATACGTTTACGATGCCGTTGGCATCGATATCGAAGGTAACTTCGATCTGCGGTACGCCGCGCGGAGCCGGAGCGATGCCGTCGAGGGTGAAGCGGCCAAGCGTCTTGTTGCCGGCTGCCATTTCACGCTCGCCCTGCAGGACGTGAATCTCAACGGACGGCTGGTTGTCAGCTGCGGTCGAGAAGATCTGGCTCTTCTTGGTCGGGATGGTGGTGTTGCGGTCAATCAGCTTGGTGCATACGCCGCCGAGAGTCTCGATGCCAAGAGACAGCGGGGTAACGTCAAGCAGCAGTACGTCCTTGACCTCGCCGCCAAGTACGCCGCCCTGAATGGACGCGCCGATGGCAACGCATTCATCCGGGTTGATGCCCTTGAAGCCTTCCTTACCGGTGATGCCCTTTACGGCTTCCTGCACGGCCGGGATGCGGGTGGAGCCGCCGACGAGCAGAACCTTGGACAGGTCGGAAGCGGACAGGCCGGCATCGCTCATTGCCTGACGAACCGGACCCATGGTGCGCTCCACCAGATCAGCCGTCAGTTCGTTGAACTTAGCACGAGTCAGTGTGAGTTCCAGGTGCTTCGGGCCGGTCGCGTCCGCCGTGATATACGGCTGGTTGATGGAGGTCTGTGCCATGCCGGACAGCTCGATCTTCGCCTTCTCAGCGGCTTCCTTCAGGCGCTGCATCGCCATTTTGTCGTTGGACAGGTCAATGCCGTTGGATTTCTTAAACTCTGCTACCATCCAGTCGATGATGCGCTGGTCGAAGTCGTCGCCGCCGAGGTGAGTATCGCCTGCGGTGGACAGAACTTCCAGAACACCTTCGCCAATGTCGAGGATGGAAACGTCGAACGTACCGCCGCCGAGGTCATAAACCATGATCTTCTGCTCGGCTTCCTTATCTACGCCGTAAGCCAGGGCCGCTGCGGTCGGCTCGTTGATGATACGCAGTACTTCCAGACCCGCAATTTTGCCTGCATCCTTGGTCGCCTGACGCTGAGAATCAGAGAAGTAAGCCGGAACCGTGATAACCGCCTGCGTTACCGGCTGGCCGAGGTAGGCCTCTGCGTCTGCCTTCAGCTTCTGCAGAATCATTGCAGAAATTTCCTGCGGGGAGTAGGGCTTGCCGTCGATGTTGACGCGATAATCCGAGCCCATGTGACGCTTGATGGAAATGATAGTGCGGTCAGCATTGGTGACGGCCTGACGCTTTGCCACCTGACCAACCATGCGCTCACCGTCCTTGGAGAACGCAACAACAGACGGTGTGGTGCGCGCGCCTTCCGCGTTGGGGATAACGACGGCTTCGCCGCCCTCCATAACGGATACGCAGGAATTGGTTGTACCTAAGTCGATACCGATGATTTTGCCCATAATTGATAGCACTCCTTTATGATAACTGTTTGCTTTACAAGATTTTAGTTGGCCACTTTGACCATCGCATGACGAATAACCTTGTCGCCGATTTGGAAGCCCTGCTGGAACACTTCGGCAATCTGATTTTCACCGAATGCTTCGTCCTCCACATGCATCACAGCATTATGGAAATTCGGGTCGAAGCCGGTACCCGCGGACGCTTCGATAATCGTGACGTTCAAGCCCTTGAGGCTTTCGACCAACTGGGTCATGGTCATTTCCACGCCCTTTTTGTACTCGGCGTCTGCTGTTTCTGCTTTCAGCGCACGCTCAAGATTGTCGTAGGTTGGCAGCAATGCTTTGACTGCGTGGCTGACCGCATCGTTGTACGATTGTTCGCGTTCACGCTGGCTGCGCTTACGGAAGTTGTCGTACTCCGCAGCCATGCGCAAGTAGCGGTCGTTGAGTTCGTCAAACTTGGCTTTCCAGTCCTCAGCAGGCTGCGCCGCCGGTTCTTCGGTTACATTTGATTCAGCGGCGGTTTCCGCTGTCTGTTCCGCAGCCGCCGTCTGTTCGGCTTCGGCAGCTTCGGGATGTTTCTTTTTGCTCATATTGATTTAATGCCTCCATTTGCAGGGAAATCAGGAATTCCCGTCTTTTTCGTCCAAAAAGGTTTCCGCAATCAGCTTATTCAGCCCCTTGGCAAAGCGGCTGAGCTGCGCGGACAACTTGGCGTAATCCATGCGGGTCGGTCCCACGATACCAATGGCACCTTGGCCGATGTGGCCAATATCATATTTTGCGTAGATTGCAGAGGTTTCACACAAGGGATTTGCTCCGTTTTCCGGCCCAATAAAAAACTGGATACCGTCTATCTTGCGTGTGGCCGGCAACAGATGCTTTCTGTCATCCTCCATGTAATCGAGCAATGCCTGTGCCTTGTGCATGTCACGATACTCGGGGAAACGCAACAGTTTATTGGTGCCTTCCAGAAAAACCTTTTGGTTGCTTAACTCTTCAATCAGTTCTGCGATATATTCGGCAACCGGCGCAAGCAACGCAGAAAGACCAGCGGCACGACGTACAATGTCAAAGCGCTCCGCTGTGATATGACTGAGCGGCAGGCCGGTTAGCGTCTGGTTAAGAACGTAGGTGAGCAGCTCGGCCTCCTCTTTGGAAACATCGGCCATGGTGCGCACCATTTTATTCTTGACTGTGCCGGAGTCGGTTACCACCACGATAACAAAATTCATTTTGTCAATCGGAATGATCTCAAACTGTCGGATGGAAATTTGAGTCATTGCAGGGGTGATAGCGACAGAGGCATAATTGGTCAGGCTGGAGATCAGCTTGCCAGCCTCCTGAATGAGACGGTCAAGCTCTCGTACTTTGGTTTGCATCATGGTTTGCAGCGGCGCTTCATCCTCACCAGTGTCAGTTGGCTGCTCCATCAGCTCATCCACATACAGACGATAGCCCTGCGGCGAAGGAATACGGCCGGCAGAGGTATGCGGCTTTTCCAGATAACCCATTTCTTCCAACTCGCTCATTTCGTTGCGAATGGTGGCGGAAGAAAAGGGGAGGGAATGCCCTTCTGTCAATGCCTTGGAGCCGACCGGCTCGGCAGTGCGGATATAGTCACCGATAATCGCCTTTAGGATTTGTTTTTTTCGCTCGGACAATTCCACCGAACCTGACTCCTTTCTGTTAGGGTTTAGCACTCATCCCTCCTGAGTGCTAAACTTAATTTACCATCCTGCGGCTGCAAAGTCAAGTGCCGTTTATGAATATTTTGTTAAATGATGCGCCCATCTTTGTCACACGACAGAAGGGAGTGCCAAGGCTACAAGACCGGCAGGAGAATTCGGCGTCTCCGGCTTGCTTTTCAGAGCGTGAAATGATATGATATTGTATGGAGAAAAGCGGCAGTCGGCCGTGTGAGAGAGAAATATATTCTCATAAAAGAAGGAGACAAATCACATGAAAGAAGTAAAAACAGGTATTGTTGGCCTGGGCCGTCTTGGCGCTGTGCATGCGGAGAATCTGGCCTTCAAGATTCCGGGATGCCGTCTGGTTGCTGCATGCTCACTGGAGCAGAAAGAGTTGGATTGGGCAAAGGATTATCTCAAGGTTGATTATGTAACAACGGATTATAAAAAAATGGTGGACGAAGCGGATATCGAGGCCGTGGTTATCGTTTCCTCGTCGCCCGAGCACTGCTGGATGATTGAGTATGCTCTGGATGCCGGCAAGCATGTCTTTACAGACAAGCCGCTTGGCTGCTCGCTCGAGGAGTGTAAGCGCGCCGAGGCGGCGGTGGAGCGCCATCCGGATAAGGTGTTCTTCTTAGGATTTATGCGCCGTTATGACCCGTCTTATGCGGACGCAAAGGCGAAGATCAATGCTGGTCAGATTGGTAAGCCGTATCTGGTGAAGGCAACCGGTCTGGATCCGGAAGCGTTAGTTGAAAGCTGCATCAAATTCTCCAAGACTTCGGGCGGTATTTTTATTGATGCTGCATCGCACGACATCGACCTGATGCGTTGGTTCCTCGGCGGCGAGGTGACCGAAGTGTACGCTGCGGGCACGACCTTCAAGCATCCCGAATTTGCCGAGAACGGCGATACTGAGACTGGTATGGCGATGCTCAAGTTTGACAACGGTACGGTTGCGTTCCTGCATGTTGGTCGAACTGCGCCGCACGGATATCATACCGAAACCGAAATCGTTGCAACCGAAGGCCATATCCGCGTAGCGGGTGTTCCGTGGAAGGATCGCGTCATGGTATATGACCAGTATGGTGCACGTCAGGAAATTATCGAGAATTTCCCGCAGCGCTTTGCAGAGGCTTATTTGCTGGAGATGGTGGACTTCATTGACTGCATTCAGAAGGACCGTAAGCCTGAGTTGACAGTTTATGACGGTACCAAAGCGACGGTTGTTACCTATGCCATCACGGATTCGTTCCATACCGGCAAAGCGGTCAAGGTAGAATATTGATTTTTGTTTCATGATAGAGAACACCAAGCAGCCCCGTGCCATCGGCACGGGGCTGCTTGTACAATGCATGAAAAAAGCCGCCTTAGTGGGCGGCTTTTTGATAGAGCTTACTTATACATGGCAGGCTTGTCCATCATTTCAATCGGCAGGAATTGACCGGTGCCGCGCGAACGATTGAGCGCATCCGCTGCAACGCAGGCAGCATAGCCATCCCAAGCGGATGGGCCGGTCGGACCGCCGGCGGCAATCGACTTGACCCATTCGGTCAGCTCGATGTCATAGGCTTCGATGAAACGATCCTTCCAGTCGGTCAGGATGGGGAAGGAGCGGGTCGCATTGGCTCGCTTAACGACTGCATACGGGTCAGGCAGGTTGACTGTACCCTTCTCGCATACAACCTGACACTGAATGTCGTAGCCGTAGGCGTCGGCAACCTGCACTTCCACATCAATACGTGCGCCTGACTGGGTTTCCAGCAGAACAATCTGCGGGTTATCATATCCCTTAGTAGAGCAGGCAGACTGGCGTACCTTGAGCACTTGGCCGTTTGCATATTCATCAGAAAGCAGCCAGCGGCAAATGTCCAGCTCATGAATCGCAACATTGGATACACCCATTTCGGTCTGGAAGCCGTCAGGCTGCGATACGTTGCGGTGACATGCATGAATCATCAGCGGTGCGCCAAGCTCACCGGAGTCAATGATTCGCTTCATCTCAGCGTAGCCGCGGTCATATCGACGCATAAAGCCAACTTGCACCAATCGCTTGCCGTGTGCGCACTCGGCCTCGATAATCTTCTCACAATCAGCTGCGTTTTGTGCAAGCGGCTTCTCACAGAATACGTATTTACCATGCTTAAGGCACTCTAATACGTATCCGGCGTGGCTTGGATCGGAAGAAGCAATCAGTACCGCCTGCACCTCGGGGGCAGCAATCAGCTCTTCGCCAGTTGCATAAGCACGCAGCCCTTCATATTGTGCTGCCGTTTTGCGAGCAGCCTCTTCGAAATAATCGGCGCAGGCGACTACCTGACAGCCGGGGACCAGATCGTGCAGACGGCGAATATGATCGCGGCCAATGGCACCGCAGCCGATCACACCAATATTCAACATATAAATTCTCTCCTTTGCTAGTAATTGGTAAAAAACAAGTGAATGATATGACAACGTGTTATGCTTGACGTGGAAAATTGAAATTGCAGTCACATCTCATGGATTTATCCATTTTCTGAATAATCAGAAGCAGGGCATAGAGACTGTGAAGAGGAAAAAGACTGCCGCGAGCGGCAGCCTTTTTCGGTGTATGAAAATGAGTTATTACTTTGCAGCCAGACGGCGAGCCTTTGCCTCCATACGCTCACGGGTAACGTCGAGCAGAACGGCGCCAATAATAACCAGACCGAGGATCGAGTTCTGCATTGCAGAGTCGATGGACAGCAGGGTAAAGCCGTTACGCAGGGTCTGGATGATCAGTGCGCCGAGCATGGTGCCGAGCATAGTGCCCTTGCCGCCCATGAAGGAAGCGCCGCCGATGATGCAGGATGCGATAGCGTCGGTATCGTACGGCTGGATTGCGTTAACGCCGTTGCAGATACCGGAACGGCCGATGGAAACAAGGCCGGCCAGTGCAGCCATCAAACCGGAGATTACATAGCAGAAGGTCAGAACGTTTGCGGAATTGATACCGGACAGGCGGGTTGCTTCCGGGTTGCCGCCTGCGCAGTAGATCGAGCGGCCCAGTGCGGTACGAGTCAGCAGAACATGCATGATGATGTAGATAATGATAACCATGATGAAGCTGATCGGGAATTTGCCGATAGAAGAGGAGCCCAGCCACATAACGCCGTCCAGACCAGAGAAAGAAACCATCTGAGAGCCGGTGACGATCAAGCCAGCGCCCCAGAGTACGTTCTTCATACCGAGGGTAGAAACGAAGGGGTGGGGCAGGTGCAGACGGGTCAGCAGAGTACCGTTGATCCAGCCGATCAGAACGCCTGCAACGATGATGACAATAATCAGGACAATAGAGTTATTGACACCCTTGTTGACCATCATACCGGCAAGGCATGCGCAGAACGTAGCGTTCGCGCCAACAGAAAGGTCAATACCGGCGGTGATCAAGCACAGCAGCATACCAACCGAAAGCAGGCAGTTGAACGACGACTGACGCAGAATGGACATGAAGTTGGAAAATGTTAAAAAGTTACGCGAGAAAATCGTGAAAATAATGCAAAGAATCAGCAATGCGCCGAACGTGCCAGCATAAGTCATCAAATTACTGGACTTTTTTGTTTTAGTCATCTAATTTACCTCCCCAAGCAGCCTTCATAAGGTCTTCCTGATTGAAATGTTTGCTGTCGCGGTCTACATCCGCCATAACCTCGCCGCCGCGCATAACGATAACGCGGTCACTCATACCGAGGATTTCCGGCATTTCGGAGGAAACCATGATAACACACTTGCCTTGCTTGACAAGATCGTTCATAACGTTGTAAACCTCAACCTTGGCGCCAACGTCGATACCGCGAGTCGGCTCGTCAAAGATAAAGATGTCAGCATCCGTGTTAACCCACTTGCCGATAACAACCTTCTGCTGGTTGCCGCCGGAAAGCTGGCCGACAATTTCATCAATCGACGGAGTTTTGATGCGAAGAGAAGCAATATTCTTCTCGCCAACTTCTAAAATTCGCTTTTCATTCAGGAAAGGTCCATTGCTGAAGCCCTTCATGTTTGCAAGAATCAGGTTGGTACGAATGGTTTGTGCAAGAACCAGACCTTGACCTTTACGATCCTCGGTCAGGAATGCAATACCTGCTTTAATAGCCTGACTCGGGGACTTGATATGTACTTCCTTGCCCTTGATGATAATTTTGCCGCTGTCAAGCGGATCCGCACCGAAAATGGCGCGCATGGTTTCGGTGCGGCCTGCACCAACCAGACCGGCAAAGCCGAGAATTTGTCCGCCATAGGCTTCAAACGAAACGTCGCGGAGCACGCCGGCTTCCATCAGATGCTCAGCCTTGAGCATCGGCTCGGCGCTCTTAGTGCCGAATTCCTTGGGGAATTGGTTGTCAAGAGAACGACCAACCATCGCGGTGATCAACGAATCGTTATCCCACTCGTCAATCGGCTTGGTGGAAATGTACTCGCCGTCACGGATAACGGTGACGCGGTCGCACAGCTCGAACAATTCTTCCAGCTTATGCGATACAAAGACGATGCCGATGCCGCGCGATTTCAGCTCACGGCAGGTTTTCATCAGCTGCTCAACCTCTTTTTCGCCAAGCGAAGAGGTCGGCTCGTCCATAATAATCATTTTTGCGTTAATCAGAACTGCCTTGGCAATTTCGATCATTTGCTGTACGCCCATACCGAAGTTGCCGGCAGGCTTGGTCGGGTCTACATCCTGACCAAGAGAGGCCATAACTTCCTTGGCCTTCTTGTGCATGGTCGAATAGTCCAGCAGGCCACCTTTGCCTTTGATCCACTTGTTAATAAAGATATTATCTGTAATGCTCAGAAGTTTTTCAATATTGAGTTCCTGATAAACACAGGCGATGCCGGCGGCCGCAGAGTCATTCGGATTCTTGAAATGCTGTTCTACTCCGTCAACAAAAATCTGGCCCTCGTCTGCCTGATGTACGCCGGTCAATACCTTAATCAAGGTCGACTTGCCGGCGCCGTTTTCACCGATCAAACCCAAAATTTCTCCGGGCTTTACGGCGAGCTGCATGTTTTTCAGAGCCACTACGCCCGGAAAACGCTTGGTTGCGTTTTTCAGCTCTACTACGTATTCACTCATTTGCATATCACCTTTTCTTCTCCGAGATGAAGTGCGGGACATAACGGAACTGGTCTCGGCACAGTTGCAGGACAAAGCTGTGATAGTGGAAACATAGCGCTTTGTCTCAGTCTCGCGGGGAATCCGTAACTGGAAAGAACCCCTGCATTGATTATTCAATCCTGCAGGGGTTCCTCCCTTTTACTTAAAACTTACCTACAAGAGCGGCTTGCAAATTACTCGCCCAGATAGCTCTTCAGGGTGTCCAGACGCTCCTGCGCGTTGTCCTTGGTAACAACAGAGCAGCCAGAGTCAACGAACTCAGCCGGAGTCTCGCCGTTCAGAGCGGATACAGCGGTCTCAACTGCCTTGTAGCCCATGTCATAAGCTTCCTGTGCAACGGACATGGTCTCTTCACCGTTCAGGATAGCGGTGCAAGCGGACTGGATGCCGTCGAAGCCAACAAAGATGGTGTTGGCATAAGCCTCGTTGCTCTTAGCAGCGCGTGCAGCTGCCATTGCCATATCGTCGTTGTTGCAAACGATGATTGCAATGCCTTCCGGATGGTTCTGCATGATAGCTTCCATGGAGTTTGCAGCCTTGTCGGCAACAGCGTCAGCGTACTGGATTTCGTCAGCAAGGAAGGTGCCGCCGGCCTCTTCGATGCCCTTCTGGTAACCGGTCAGACGAGCGGTAGCGGTGCCGTCGCCCTGTACGCCGGAGATTGCGATTGCCTTGATTTCGGTCCAGCCGGCTGCCTGAGCAGCTTCAACAGCAGCTTTGCCGCCCATTGCAGCAGCTTCTTCGTTACCGGTGCCTACGAAAGACAGAACTTCCGGAGCGTCGATATCGGTATCAACCGCGATAATCGGAGCTTCCTGACCAGCGATCAGAGTCTTAACCAGATCAGCCTGCAGCGGAGCGATGACGAAAGCGTCATATTCGCCGGAGTTCAGGTCAGTCTCAATCATGTTCTGCTGCTCGTCGTAAGCGGTTTCAGAGGAAGCGCCCTTAACGGTAACCTTAACGTCCGGGTTATCAGCCATGTACGCTTCAGCGCCGGCCTGAACGTAGCCCCAGTACTCGGAAGCCGTGGTCTTCAGGATGACGTCGATGGAGTAGCCTTCGCCGCTGGACTCGCCAGTGGACTCGCCAGTGGTGTCACCGGTGGAGTTGGTGTTGCTGCCGCAAGCTGCAAGGCTTGCACACATAGCGCCTGCGAGTAACATTGCCAGTAGTCTCTTCTTCATGATAAAACCTCTCTCCTTTTTTTGCGCAGGAGGCAAATGCGGTTCGGGGATTCCGGTGGCCGAAAAGGAAGATATCCCTTGCGGCAAACCCGCGTTTGCTCGCTGCTCTTCGTGTTGTCCTGCCATATGTAGGACACTGGAACGCTCCAACGTTCTGGTAATATTTTAATGCATCTGTGGTGCTTTGACAAGAGTTTGTTGTTATTTTTGTCGGTAATAGCGAGTTGGTCACGGGTTGCTTTGTGCAGGTTCACAAAGAATGGTTTTGCAAACGGAAAACATAGGGTGTGCATTGTGCAAAAATTTCATTTATGGGTAAATTTCATGAGGAAATCAGGGGAAAAGTATGTCTAATTTGGGCATATTTTGGAGATATCCCTTGCGGGTGAAGGTTACAGTGTGGTAAAATTATAGCAAATCTAACTAGGGGAGAGGGATTATCGCATGAAGCTGGCAATCAAGACCTGTACGTTGGATATGCCGTATGAAAAAATGCTGGACTTTTGTGTGGAGCAGCGCATCGCGGCGATTGAAATCGGAACGGGAAACTGGTCGGGCGCACCGCATTGTGATTTGGATTTATTGGTTGGTGACCGGACTGTGCGGGAGAAGTGGTACGACGCTATGCGCGCCAGAGGTTTGGAACTGTGTGCGCTGAACTGTTCTGGCAACCCGCTGGCCTATGAAAAGGAAATGGACGTGACGAAAAAGACCTTTGCGTTGGCGCAGATGCTGGGGGTGAAGAAAATCGTCATGATGAGCGGTTTGCCAGCCGGCTGCAGGGGAGATAAAACGCCGGTTTGGATTACCACATCCTGGCCGCCGGAGACACAGGAGATTTTGGCATATCAATGGGATGAGGTCGCGATTCCCGCATGGAAGGAAATTGTCAAGATGGCGGAGGACTGCGGTATTGAGAAGATTGCGCTGGAAAACCACGGTATGCAGCTCGTCTACAATCCGGAGACCTGTCTGCGGTTGCGCGAGGCGGTCGGTCCGATGGTTGGGATGAACCTGGACCCCTCGCATCTGTTCTGGATGGGCGGCGACCCGATTGAGGCAGCGAGAGTGCTCGGTGAGCACGGCGCTATCTATCATGTACACGGAAAGGATTCCCGTCCGGAGCGCCGCTACTGGCAGCCGAACGGCATGCTCGATACCAAGCCGATTGACGCCTTTGCAAAGCGGGCATGGAATTATGTTGCGGTTGGCGCGGGACATGACGCCAAGTGGTGGAAGGAATTCTTCTCAGTGGTGCGTATGTCGGGGTATGATGATGAGATTTCTCTGGAAATGGAGGATCTGACGCTCTCCATGCTGGATGGACATCTGGCCAGCCTGCATGTTCTGCGCGAAGCGTTGAATATTGAGTAAGGAAAATTGTGCGGTTGATTTTGCATGAACCGGAGTAGAGTATCTCTGCTCGGGCTCGTATATAAGGATTCATCCGTGGTAAAACACATACGCGCGGATAATCAGCTGCGTGCATAGTTCAAGGCTGACGGCTGCTTTCATAATTGGAATAAAGAAAAAGTGCTGCCGAATTTTCGGCAGCACTTTTTTAATCGTTCTGATGCATCAACATCTCGGCATAGCCCTGCAGCTCTGCCTGGGAGTGGACGCAGTCGCCGCGCTCAATAATCATGCGGCGGACATGAGACGGCAGCAGGGAGAAATAAGCGTGTGCAGAACGATTGATGGCCAGCATTTCCGTCAAATTATGATATCGATTCATGTAAATTCACCTCTGTTTCAGTATCGCCTTCAGCAGGCAAGAATATTCTCCAGAATGTTAAGGATTTTCACACCATAATCCGCGCCAGCCGCCCAGCCGTATCCCTGTGGATTTTCCTGCATACCGAGATACTGTACTGTCGGTGCAGCGCCGCGTGTGACGAGCGAAAAGCGCGGGTCAATTACCGGATTGTTCAAGGGGGATTTGTTGGCATATGCTTTCAGATGCTGTACCTGCGCTCGGATGCCAAGCTGCGGCGTATCGAACGAAGCGCCGAGCATGCCGTTATCCAAAACGCCTAGCCCGCAAAAGTTATTCTGCTCCAGCTTGACGGCGCTGTCCTTGAAGGTAAAGTTGCCTGTTTCGAGACAGGACTGCGCAAACGCAATGTCGCCGCGGATGCCTTCAGCTTGTCCTTCGGATAGATAATAGGGAATCATATCAATAACGGACTGCGGCACATTGGGATTGACCTTTTTGATATAGGTCTGCATCTGCTGAGCGGTAGCCTGCGCGGTTCCGGATATATTGGTATAAGTAAAATATTTATCGACCGTTGCGGTACGAACATTATAGTAGGAGGCGCCGGGGCGCATGACCTGAGTCAAAAGCAAAGTGGAGCCGGGATTCAGATCGATGAAACGATAATCGTCCAGCGAGTGGAGCTTATTGCCTTTGGTGAAATCAAATACCGCCCATTGTCCGTTGACATAGACGATGTTCCACGCGGTGGACCAGCTTCGGGCCAGAAATGCTGGGATGCCAGCTTCCGAGAACATCCAGTCTGCTGCAGCTGCCAGTGAACGCGCGCTGACACTGCCGTTTTTGTTATATGCCTTGGCCCAGGATGCGCTGCCGCCGGTACGGAATTCCCGTTGCAGTAGCTGATAAATATAGGCAACACGCTCATCGTCCGTGGTCAGTGCAGACAGCTTGGCCATTTCGGTGGAGAAATACTGCTTGGCTGCGGTGTAATCGGATGCTGTTACTCCGTCAGTGAGCGTAAATGTATCGGTCAGGGAAGGACGGCTGCGCGCATCGCGTGAATACCCATTGGCAACTGTAACACTGCTTAAAGAAGTGGGCTTTGTGCCGAGATAGGCGTTTGCCATAGCCTGAAAATCGGCTTGGAGCATGTCCTTGTCGGGATTATCAAATAAATTGGAATCGGCAAGTGCGGTAAGACTGCCGGAATATTGCGGTGTTGCAGAGGCAGTGGAGTTGGTTAGAGCAGCGGTGAGCTTGTCCGCCCAGTAAAGATTGCTGCGATACAGCGTGTTGCCGGATGAAGCGTACAGGGGAGCACCTTTGACTGCGCGGAGCTGACTGATTAAATCACGCCAGTCGGCTGTGGAATCTCCGGTTACAACAGAAGCGTATCGGCTTGCTGTAGCGGAAAAGGAGGAGGCAGGCAAAACTCGCAGGTTGTTGGCTAAATCGTTCATTGCCGCAGACCACGTGGTTTCCTCCGCGTAAGGATAAGCGGCATATGCAGTGATACGTCGATTGTCATAGTTGTAAGCAACGCCGAAATCAACAAGATTACCCAGTGCACGCAAACCAATATAATTGTTACCTTTAATATTATATACGGTAGGCGAGATGGGCGAGCCATTTAAATAAAGAGTTTGACGCGTGACAATGGCAGGAGCCGGAGCGGTAGCGGTGTTTTGTATGGTGCTGCTTTCTCCGGACGCAGGAATGTAGGCATCGTCGGGAGTGATGTGAACGGCGTTAGCAGCGCTGTCGTATGTAACACCGAAATCCAACAGCCGGCCTAAGTCGCGCAGCTTGAAATAAGTATTTCCGTCGATATTGTATATGGTAGGGTCAGCAAAATGACCTGCCGCATCCGACAGAGTTGTGCTGACATAAAAGGTCTGGCCACCGGTAGCAGCAGGGAGTGCGTTGACCGCGGATGCAGAACAACCGAGAGCAGCGATACTCAGTGCAGTACAGAATAGGCGTTTAAGCATAGAATCCTCCAATGCGGGAAAATGTGATTGCCGAAGCCACCAAACAGCAGGATGTTAAGCATCTGGTGGCAACAGCAGATAATGGATGTATTATACCACGGAATAAGTGGGGATTCAAATGCAGTATATGGAGGTTTAGGGAAAAAGCAAAAAATATAGAAAAAGGTGTTGACAAAAGGCGTATGGGGTAGTATACTATTCAAGCTGCTTCGGTGAGAGGCGGCCGAACCGGAAAAGTTCGACAAGAAATGAAAAAACTTCTTGACAAACGCTTCTCGGTTTGATATACTAAATGGGCTGCTTCGGTGAGAGGCGGCGCGGGTCGAAAAAGTTTGAAAAGAAATGAAAAAAGTTCTTGACAAACCGAAATAAACCTGATATAATAAATAAGCTGTCACCGAG